>PXFI01000020.1 GCA_003564295.1 Gemmatimonadota bacterium
AGGGCCTCCCGCTGATCCGGGGGAAGGACATCCATGGCCTTCCGGACCCGTTCCTTCGTCGAGGAGGTCTCCGAGATCTCCTGGGGATTGTGGTCGCTGGCCACCAGGCTCGCGGATTCCAAATCCTGAAGCCGTTGAGTCTGCTGTTTCCGTCCCGCCGTTCGGCAGAGGTTGCTTACGATCTTGAAGAGCCAGCCGCCGAACCTCCTGGGGTCGCCGCAGCGCCCCAGGTGCCGAAAGGCCCTGACAAAGGCGTCCTGGGTTATGTCGAAGGCGTCTGCCTCCCTGAAGCCCATGTAACGCACGTAGCGGAGCGTCTGGTCTTGATATCGTTCCACCAGGTGCCCGAAAGCTTCTCGATCTCCTGCCCGAGTCCGTGCCACGAGAGCTTCGTCCGGCAGAGTTCTCATCCTCGAGGCGAACCCTTGATGGAAGATGGTTCAATTCCGACATGGGCGGCGTCCTCCCCTCATAAACACTCACCGATGCCCGGACTGGTCACAAGGGGTGTGGCAGGATTCACGGAGAGGCTCTCGCGAAACTGGGCCCGGGACGTTCCCGTAAGGGGAACAGATTCTGCGTTTGTCCCTCCTTCCGGGAGGGCGGTGTCGTCCAGCCAATTCTTGGGAGACTGTTGATGGGTGAGTTTCGTTACGGCCTGCGCGTGCTGAGCCGCCATCCTGGCACCTCCGCTGCAGCGCTGCTCTCGCTGGTCATAGGGATCGCCCTGTGCACCACTGTGTTCAGCGTCATGGACTGGCTATGGCTGAACGCCAGTCCCTTCGGCCAACCCAGGGAGGTGGTGAGGGTTTTCACCGAGAACAGGGATGGCCAGCTCACAGGGTTTTCCTGGACGGCCTTCCAGGCACTGGAGGAGGAGGTGACCTCCCTGGAAGGATTGACCGCAGTGGAGCATCGGGGGTCCATGCTCACGGGTTCCGACGGTGTGTCTCACCTAGTCCTGGCGGACGTGACGGCCCGGAACTTCTTCGAGGTCATGCGGTTGGCGCCCGCCGCCGGCATGTACTACTCGGCAAACGACGATCCCCGGGCCGTGGCCGCTGCGGGAGTGGTCATCAGCTATGCCCTTTGGCAAAGGGCCTTCGGGGGAGACCCTGAGGTGATTGGCGGGCCCATCGAACTATCGGGACGTCCCCATACTCTGCTCGGCGTGGCCCCCAGGGGGTTCGCCGGGATCCGGCGCCTGACTTCCGTCGATGTGTGGTTTCCCCCGGAGTCGTGGGGCGATCCAGCGGAATGGACCAGCGAATCTCCCACCTTTTCTCTACTGGGGCGAGCGGCGCCGGGCACCGATCTGGAGGGGGTGGGTGCCGAAGTGAGCACCCTCGTCTCTCGCCTGGATCTCCGGGATATGGCCAGCCGAACTCCAGTGAAAGGCGTGGTCATGACCGATGCCGATTTCCACACGAGAACCTGGGGGCGGGCCGGGGGGCTCCTGCTGGCCCTGGTGGGTGCGGTCTTGATCATCGCCTGTGCCAACGTGGCGGGACTGCTGTTGGCCCGGACCTTGGCCCGGGATCGGGAGATGGCGGTGAGGGTGGCCGTGGGTGGAAGCCGTGGCCGGCTCATCCGCCAACTCCTGCTGGAAGGGCTCGTTCTTGCCCTGGTGGCTGCGGTCCTGGGGTTAGCGGTTTCGGCCTTGGCCCTGCACCTGCTCCCGTCCCTGCTGCCACCGCAGCCCACCTACATGGAGTTGGGTTTCGCCCTGAACGTCCGGGTGGCGGGCTTCGCCGTCTTCCTGGCCCTGGCAACCCTTGTGCTCTTCGGCTTGCTCCCGGCCCTCCGGGCGTCCCGGCCCGACCTGGCCCTCATGTTGAAGGGAGCAGCCCCTTCGTTCGGTCGGCGAGGGGGGGGCCTTGTGGGGCTCCGGGGGGTAGTGGTCCTTCAGCTGGCCCTGGCCTTGGTTCTGACTTCCTCCACCGGCCTGCTGCTCCGAAGCTACTTGAACACCCAGCAGGCCGATCTCGGCTTCGAGCGAAGGGAAGTCCTGGTGGCCTGGCTCGTTCCCCTCATGGGGAGAGACGAGGCACGGCTCTTCTACGACGAGCTCAGGGACCGGGTGGAGGCCCTTCCGGGCGTCCGGCAGGCCACCATGGCACGGCACGTTCCCTTCTATCCCTCGGGCAGCGGGGCGTCACTCCGGGTCCAGCTTCCCGAAGGAGATGATGTGCTCATCAGTCCCGGCTCCCACGTGAAATTCAACCTGGTGGGCCCGGAATACTTCGACCTCATGGGAATTCGGCTCCTGGCCGGCCGCGGCTTCACCTCCCATGACCGGGAAGGCGCTCCCAAGGTGGCTGTGATCAACCAGACCTTTGCCGCCCGTGCATGGCCGGGGCAGGACCCGGTGGGCCGCACCTTCCGAACCGCACAGACCGGCCCGGACCCCGTGGAGATCGTCGGTGTGGTTCCTGACGGTAAGTACAACGAGATGGATGAGGAGAGTGAGCCCTACATCTACCTCCCCTTTGACCAGATGGCCTGGGGGGAGGTGCTGCTTCTGGCCCAGACGGAAGGACAGGCCGAAGCCATGGCGGCGGCCGTGCGGTCGGAGATCCTGGATATGGGCCGGGATCTGTTTCTCTTGCCCATGACCACCATGGGAGAGCTGGTGAGCGGTGCTTCCTATCAGCATCAAATCATGGCCCTGGCGCTGGGAGTGTTCACGGTGCTGGGGCTGCTCCTTGCGGTGTCGGGCCTTTACGGCGTCACGGTTTACGCGGTGAATCGAAGGGTTCCCGAGATCGGCATCCGCGTGGCCCTGGGCGCCGACCCCGGTCGTGTCACCCGTCTGGTTCTGCGAGATGGCGGCAGGCTCATCCTATGGGGCCTGGCGGCAGGCATCCCCCTGACGGTGGCTGCGGCTTTGGCCCTGAGGGGGAGCCTATACGGTGTGGCTCCCCTGGATCCGTTGGTCCTGGCGGGCGCCGCTTCGGTCCTGGCCTTGGTCACACTCGTGGCTGCCTTCGTGCCGGCCCGGGAGGCCTTGAGGGTGGACCCCGTTCGGGTTATGCGGCAGGAATAGGCTCCAGAGCCCCCTGCCCTGGGCGGCTCAGAGCTGCCTGGACCCTTCCAACCTTCCGACTGTCGAAGTCGTCGCAGGGAAGGTGGGACGAGGGTGGCCTCGGGATTCCAAAGGAGAATTCGCCCATGTCATTTCTGCTTTCCTGGTCTCTGATTCTGGTTACGGGGATGGTGAACCCCGAGGAGGAGCCCCGGATCGATTTCTCCGGCGTCCAGGAATTCGCCCGAATCGTGGAGATTTTGAAGCGGGACGAAGAGCCGTCACAGGAAGCCTGGACCAGCATGTTCCGGACTCCCGGATATGCGGCGTTGACCCGAAGTGAGTTCCGCGAGTCGTTCTTCATGGACCGCTTCAGGCTCGTCTTCATGCCGTCCAGGGCAGCGGATCTCCAGGAGGCACTGGAATCGGCCCAGGGGTGGGTGGGAGCTTACCTGCGTCACTTCGTCCAGGTCCGGGAACGATGGGACGAGGTCATGGCCTACGTAGGCGATCCCCGGCCGGAGCGGATGCTTCCCGAGGCGAGGCGGCGCGCTCTGGAATACCTCCCCCCCACGGTACCCAGCCATATCCCGCCAGTGGCCTTCGTCGTCTTCGGGCCGGACGCCAGGGGGTACGTCCCCGTGGTCATGGACATCCTCAAGGTTCTGGATCAGGAGGACGACGATCTCGTGCTCTGGCTGGCCCACGAGTTCCACCACTACTACCGCAATACCGTCCTGGCGTACGACCGTCGAAGCATAGAGCCCGATGATGAGCACGTCCTCTGGGTCATGGACCAGCTTCAGGCGGAAGGCATGGCGAACCAGGTCAATCTCGGCGAGCCTTTCAAGGACCCGCATGAGTTCGCCCGCGTCCGTCCTGACTTCTTCCGAGAGTACCAGGCCAGTGCAGACGTGATCCGAAGAATGGACGAGCTCCTGGCGCTGATGGATGCCGACGAAGCGAGTTGGGTGGAGCTGGGGCTGTCACTCCGCCGATCCATCCCCTCAAGCGGTCACCCCACCGGGTTCTTCATGGCCAACCTGGCTGCCCGGGAGCTCGGCATGGACCGGCTTGTCCGGAAGGTGGGCAACCCCTTCGCCTTCCTGAGACTCTATCACGAGGCCGTCCTCCTTCGGCAGGCCCCGGAGGCGCCACCGTTTTCCGAGGCCACCCTTCGCGTCATTCGGGGGCTCGAAGGCAAATACGTCCCTCTCTCTCCCAGGAGTTCCCATTGGAACAGGGAGGCCACTGGTTCCAGGAAACCCAGCTCTACGCCATGCTCGGCGCCCTGGAGGGGGTCGCAAACACCAGGTCCTTCGTTGGGCTGCGGGGCGGGAGCAGGCTTTCCGACTATCTGAATGGAAGTGAGGAGTCCCAATGAAAAGGAAGACGAACACATACGGCATTGCATCGCTGATCCTGGCCTGTGCCCTGATGATCCCGTCCACCATATTGGAAGCTCAGGGTCCCCGCACCTCTTAC
>PXFI01000105.1 GCA_003564295.1 Gemmatimonadota bacterium
CTGCTCGTTGATCCGACAAACAAACCTACATCAACCGCACAAAGGGTGGTAATAATGCCCGAGCCCACTCCATGGAGGCGTGTTCAACGAAACCGGCCATCGGATCGGGTGTTCCGGACCTTCGCGCAGAAGCCTGCCGTTGAAGGTCCTGCACTATTCTTCAAGCAGATCGCTGTGGCCACTTCCTGCGCCCCAGGAGCGCTGACCGAAGAGCGGGAGGAAAGGCCTGCCCCCTCTTCAGCCCACCTTGACCAGCTCGATATCGAAGGTCAGCTGCTGCCCCGCCAACGGGTGGTTGGCGTCCATCTTGACAGAGTCTTCGTCAGTCTCGGTGACGACCACGTCCATCTGCCGCCCATCCCGGGTTTCCATCCTCAGGATCTCCCCGACCTGAGGCTCATACCCTTCGGGAAGGTTTTCCCAAGGCACGCTGAAGTTCAGCTGTTCGAGCCTGGGGCCGTAGGCATGCTCCGAAGGGATGACCTCGGTCTTGGTCTCCCCCACGGCCATTCCCTCCACCGCCTGCTCGAACCCAGGAATGACCTGCCCCTCGCCTAGCTGGAAGCTGAGAGGGTCTCGGTTCTGGGACGTATCGAAGACCGTTCCGTCCTCCAACCTTCCCGTGTAGTGCACGTGGACGAAGTCACCGCTCTTGGCTGCACTCATGATCAAGCCTTCCCGTGGAAATTGAAGCGGGCCGGGGAAGCGGATCCTCCGGCCCGCCGGGTCCATGATGTAAAGGGAGGTAACCTTCATAGGAAGGAAGGTTTCCTGGGCCGGGTGTCCGACGGCTGCTCGTATCTCCAGGGGAGCCCGGGCATCCTGGCTCCTGGCCCCTGGCCCGGAGAGCGCCAGGGTGCGAGGTTTTCTTCTTGATGACCCTCCGCCAACGGAGGGTGTGGTTACGAAAGGGAAACCAGGAGCTCACATGACCGCCACCACCCCTGCTACTCCGACCTACTCCGCCGAAGAGCTGGCCCGGCTCTTGGAGGCCGGCGAACCCATACAGATCATGGACGTCCGGGCCCCTCATCGCCTGACCCAGGGCCGAGTCGACCTCGCCCCCGACCACCGCTTCCACAACGTCCGGGGCTCGGAGCTCATCAATCGGACCTCCATCGAGAGCACCGGCCTGGATCCGGAGCTTCCAGTGGCCGTGGTCTGCGCCATGGGAAAGGACTCGGCTGTGCTGGCCTTTCACCTGGCACGGCTGGGGCTGGACGCCCGCTCCCTAGAGGGCGGGCTGGACGCCTGGTACAAAGTCACGCTCCCCAGGGAGCTGGATCCCTCCGAGTCCCTGGATCGTCTCATCCAATTCGACCGCATCGGGAAGGGGTGTCTGGGCTATCTCCTGCTGAGCGACGGAGAGGCGGTCATCATAGATCCGCCCCTGGACGCCGGGGCCTATCTGAGTGCCATCGAGGGGGCGGGCGCCCGTCTCGTGGCGGTGGTGGACACCCATGCCCACGCTGACTACGTCAGTGGAGCCGTCCCCCTGACCCGGGAGCTGGGTGTACCCTATTACCTGCACCCCGCCGATGCGGTATATCCCTATGACGGCAGCCCGGGCCGTATCGAGTTCGAGCCCATCTCGGACGATCAAGCCCTACCCTTCGGCAGGAGCGTTCTGAGGGCAACCCATACCCCGGGTCACACCGAGGGAAGTATCTCCATTCTGGTGGATGACCGGGTAGCCCTGACCGGCGACTTCCTCTTCGTGGAGTCCATCGGACGACCCGACCTGGGAGGCAAGGAGGACATCTGGGCCCATGCCCTCTGGGAGTCTGTGAAGGAGGTGAAGACCGGCTGGGATCGGCTCACAGACATCTACCCGGGTCACTATGCCGGGGAGAGCGAGCGGAGGATGGGGCGGGCCGTGGGGATCCCTCTCGGCACGTTGCTGGAGGAGAACCCGATCCTCCGGATCGGGACACGCCAGGAGTTCGTTCAGTTCATCCTGAACAACAGAGCCCCTTTCCCGGAGGCCTACCGAAAGATCAAGGCATTGAACCTTGGACTCGCCCCCCTGGATCCCCAGGAGGTCAGGGAACTGGAGGTGGGTCGAAACGAGTGTGCCCTGGCCGGAGGGAGTTGACCCGGGCAAGGGCGGTCGGCCTTTCAGGTCGATCGGTGTTCCACATGGAATGGAGGTACCCGCATGGGGAAAGGTGACAAGAAGACACGTAAGGGCAAGCGCTTTCGCAAGAGCTTCGGAAACAGCCGGCCAAGGAAGAGGAAGAAGAAGCCGAAAGGGGAAGGGCGGAC
Organism: Gemmatimonadota bacterium; assembly: GCA_003564295.1. Classification (GTDB taxonomy): domain Bacteria; phylum Gemmatimonadota; class Gemmatimonadetes; order Longimicrobiales; family Gaopeijiaceae; genus PXFI01. The sequence goes on from PXFI01000105.1 coordinate 2,266, forward strand.
AAGCTCGGAGGAGTGATGCGGAGCCGGATCCCGGTCCTCCGGTCCGTCAGCTTCCCTCCAGCTTCTTCCACCCTTCCGCATAGACCTCAGGGAAGACCTTCAGGTAGCCGGGGTAGGCGACTCTCGCCGCTTCCACCACCCCCCGGCTCAGCGTGACCAGGGCAACCGGGTCGGTGGTCTCCACCAACACTTCTGCGTCGGGGCCGATGGCGATGGACGCCCCCCCCACCAGGGCATCCGGGGCCGGTGGGGGCCGATTGACCGAGATCACGTAGCTGCTGCTGGTGACCGCGTTGGCCCTCAGAACCAGTTTCCAGCGCTCATAGGTCTCCGCCGGTGTGCACCGGGGAGCCAGCACCACCTCCGCACCCATGGCCCCCAGCAACTGGAACCCCGTGGTACGGTTCACGTCGGAGCAGATCTGGAGACCCACGGTCAGGGGAAGGCTCGTCACCAGGGCCGGTGGCTCCTGGCCGGGCTCGAAGTGACTGGTCTCCCAGTATCCCTCTTCCTCGGGCAGGTGGATCTTCCTGTAGCGGGAAAGGCAGGAGCCCGACCCGTCATACAGGAGGGCCGTGTTGTGGCGGATCCCCGTGTCCGGGTCCCGGATGATGGCACCGCCCAGAAGAGAGATTCCCACGGTGGAGGCTGCAGCCGACATGACCCGCTGTCTGGGGCCGTCCACCTCTTCGGCATCTTCCTCAAGGGCAATCTTCGAGACCGGTGACCATGGATTCAGGGGGATCTCGGGAAGAACGGCCAGCTCGGCCCCCAGGGCTTTGGCCTGGGCCAGGGCGTCCGGAAGGCGAATCCAGTCGGACTCCTCCGGAAAGACCTGCGTGAGAAGGGCGACAGTCAGGGTATTCTGGGACATGGAAAAGGACCGGGGGGTTGGGGAGTGGAATTGGTCCGAGAGACTTTCAGGGGCATTGGAGATCTCGAGGGTCTAAGCTGTATCCTGCCGGGACCCTTTGCGCGCCCCCAGCGCCCGCCCTACCCGCCGACCCATCTGGTAGCCCTCGTCGTAGCCTCTGGCGAAATCGTAGGAGACCTGATCGGGATCCGGCTCCTCTTTGCGGCTCACCGAGAGTTCCGGTTGGGGCTCAGGAGGTGGGGGGGCTTCTGCTGGCTCTTCGCTGCCGCCGCTCAGAATCCGCGCAACTCCCAGGAGGGTCTGGATCGCCTCCTCCCGGGTCGGCGCGTTCTCGTCCTCCGGACCCATGGCCTCCTTCCAGACGGACAAAGGCGTGGCACGCAATGCATTGGCCACCGCCTGGAGGGTGGAGGCGGCGCCTGGAAGGGCGGGCAGCGGACCGCCCCCTGGATCGGGCGCCTCCACCGCCTCTCCATCAACCTTCAGCCGCTGGTCCACCTCCACGTCGACCCATTGCGTGGTGAGATAACCCCGAATCCACTCCCAGGTCTCCTGAGACCTGAGCCAGAATTCCTGGTTCCTGTCCCCGAGGCGGGCAAACTCGCCACAGCGGTCTGCCGCATGCTCCACGTGGCGCAGGGCCTGTTCGATCTGGGATTTACGGACCGGGGGAGATGTCCCGGGACCGGAATCGACCGGAAGGAGGAGGTCGAGACGCTTGCCCAGGGCGTCGAAGGGGCCCCAGGGCATCTCGGTGAGATCCATCTCGAGCCCGATACGGGAGTTGGGCCCGTCCCAGGAGCGCACGATGGCGGCAACCCGTCGAAGCAGGCTCCGTTCACCCTCCCTGGGTTCTTCGCTCATCTCCACCCTTCGCAGCAAGAAGCGGCCCCCATCCTGGCACCAGGATCCGGGTGGCCGGCGGAACCGCGGGTCCGGCCGGGAGGCTCCCCGCCCAACCAATGCGGACTATTTCAATATAATCGAAGCTGCCCGGCAGTTGTAAACAAATGTATTCTACTCCCCCAGGCAGACCGGCCTCTCGTGGTCCTGGCCTTCAGCGGCAGCCTATCCCATCTTCCTACCCCGGCAGGGGTGCTCTGCACAAGACATTGAGGGAGCGGCGTCCGCCCAGGGGGGGGTGGCAGTCAGGGCTCTGGAGGTCGACCCAAGGGCCGGGGAGCGGGCAGACTGAGCACCCCGGAACACGAAGCGGGTCATGGCCAGTCGAAGTGCAGAGGAGGCCAGCATGGAGATAGCAACTCTCTACGAGATCCTGGCAGACACCCTCTCTTCCATCCGGGGGAGCCAGCCTCTCCTGCTGGTGACGGCTC
>PXFI01000308.1 GCA_003564295.1 Gemmatimonadota bacterium
CCGGTTACCGGGGATGAGCCCCACTATGGCCGTGTCCCAGCGCTGATACTCGATGCCCAGGGCCCTGAGTTCCTCCTCGATGAGTTGGGCCGTCAGAAACTCCTCGAGCCCCAACTCCGGCTTCCGGTGGAGCTCCCGCCTGACTTTCAGCATCCAGTCCTGCTGGTCTCCCATCTCCTGGAGAATCCTTTCGGCCTTGATCACGCTCATCTCCTGAACATTCCGGACCCCATTCCTTCGGGCCCGCGGCAATGGTGTAGAGGACGGCGGCCTATCCATCTCGAGGCTGAAGCCCCGAGCTTTCAGGCCAGGTACTGTAATCCAGCATCCCGGCCGCCTCCCCGCTCCGGGTATAGACCCGGGGCACTCTGCGGCCTATGCCTGCCAGGATCTCGTTCCGGTTGGTGTCGGCCCAGGAGGCCATCTCCAGTACCGGCACGGCCCCCTGCCGGTCCTGGCCCAGGAGCAGGACGTCGTCCCCTTCCCGGACACCGGGGACCGCGCTGACATCCGCCGTGCACTGGTCCATGGAAACCAGCCCCACCACCGGAGCCGCCACACCCCGCACCAGGACATGTGCCTTGTTGGAGAGGCAGCGCCTGTACCCGTCACCATAGCCGAGGGGGAGCGTTGCCAGGACGGCGCCGGTCTGGGGGGCCTTCCAGGTGAAATCATAGCCCACCCCTTCCCCGGGCCCAAGATGCCGAAGCCGGCTGATCCGGGTCTTGAGGGCGAAGGGGACCCGGATGTCCAGGGAGCCGGCGTAGGGAGTGCGGAGGGGAGGGGCCCCGTAGAGGATGGCTCCGAGCCGGACCATGTCCATGCGGAAGCGGGGATAACGGAGCATGCCGATGGAGTCGCAGACGTGCCTCACCGGGATGGAGATCCCCACCTCCTCCAGTGCCCGGAGGAATCCGGTGAACCGCCTGAACTGCCGCTGATCCGACTCCTCGCTCTCCAGGGCCAGGTGGGTGAAGACCCCCTCCAGCCCCACGCCCGGAAGACCCACCATGGTCCTCATCTCATCCAGGCCCCCTTCGTCGGGCTCCAGGCCCAGGCGGTTCATCCCTGTCTCCACCTTGACGTGGACCGGAGCCCGGATCTGGGCTCTCTCGGCGGCCCGGGAAATCACCCGAGCCTGGGAAGCCCGGAAGACGGTGGGAGTGATGCGGTTCTCCACCACCGTCGTGAGAAACTCGTCCGGGGTGTGCCCCATGATCATGATGGGGGCACCCGGGTAGCGCCTCCGCAGCTCCAGGGCCTCCGGCAGGCACGCCACGGCCAGGACATCCACGCCCTCCTGGAGCATGACGGCGGCGGTCTCCGTGGCCCCGAACCCGTAGGCGTCCCCCTTCAGGACCGCGGCGATCCTTGGCCGTTCCCCCGGAGCGTGTTCCTTCTCCAGGAGAGCCCTGACCGTCCGGACGTTGTGAGCGACGAGATCGAGATCGATCTCGTACCGGGTGTCCCGCAGAGGTCCTGGATCCATGTTCCGTCTCCGAGTGCCGTCAAGGCTGCCGCCCGCAAAGCTACTACCGGAGCCCCGCCATGGCGACGCGGCTTGTGAAGAACCGTGTGGAGACCCAGTGTAGGAGCATGAGCACGCACCCCGGGCTTCCCGCTACCAGCCGGATGCAGGACCTCCACCTGGAGGGGTCGCACTCCCTCGGTAGAGGCCCGCCCCATATGTATGTCTTCGACGCTTCCACAAGGACGGGACCATGACGACGGACACACTCCATCGCAGGAGATTCCTCGAGAACGGCATGCGTGCCGGGTTGACCCTGGCTGCCGCCCCTGCCCTGGTGACCCATCTGGCCTCTTGCCGGCCTCGGCAGACCGCTGACGTCGGAGGGATAACCACGCCGAGCCGCCTTCAACGGACCATCGACAGACGATTTCCTCGCGCCCGGCTCGCTCATCTGCCCACCCCCCTGGAGAAGCTGGAGGTGCTGACCGCCGAATCTCCAGGTTCACCATCTCCAGGTCCCCAATCTCCGGGTCTCCGAGCTCCAGGTCCCCGATCTCCAGGTCCCCGATGGTTCATCAAGCGGGACGACCAGACCGGCCTGGCCTTCGGAGGGAACAAGACCCGGAAGCTGGAGTTCATCCTCCAGGACGCCCTGGACCAGGGAGCCGATACCATCCTCACCAGCGCCGGCCTGCAATCGAATTGGGCACGGCAGACCGTTGCCGCCGCCAACATGTTTGGCCTCAAAACGGTGCTGGTGTTGTCCAAGCCCAGGCCCGGGCCGGTGGACTATGACGGCAACCTGTTCCTCGACGCTCTCATGGGCGCCGACATTCGATTTGTGGAACCGGACCAGAGCCGGCAGGCCGTCCTGGACCAGACGGCCGAAGAGTTGAAGGCCCATGGCCGCCGTCCCTATGTGGTCTCCGTAGGCGGCTCACGCCCCGGAGGCTCCATGGCCCAACCCCTGGGGGCCATGGGCTATACCCTGGCCTTTGTGGAACTCTATCAGCAGGCCCAAGAGCAGAACACCAGAATCGACTCCATCGTCATCGCCAACGGCTCCGGGGGTACGCAAGCGGGCCTGGTGGTGGGTGCCAGGGCCGCCGCCCCTCATGTCAGGATCGTGGGCATCAACGTCAGCGGCGCCAGGGAACCGGCCCGGAACAATATCGCCTCCATCGCTCAGGCCGCCGCCCACGGGCTGGATCTGGACATGACCATCACCCCTGAGGAGATCATCGTCTTCGACGACTACGTCGGAGAGGGTTACGGCGTCATGAGTCCCGAAATCGCCAGAGCCATCACCCTGTTGGCCAGGAAGGAAGCCATCCTGCTCGATCCGGTCTATACCGGAAAGGCCCTTGCCGGCCTCCTCGACCTGAACGAGAGGGAATACTTTCGAGAGGACGAAAACGTGGTCTTCATCCATACCGGGGGCACCCCGGCCCTCTTTCCCTACAGGCAGGAAATCCTCGAGCTCGCGGAGACGGCATAGTGCTGGTCCTCGTGGAGTCGGTGCCGGACCCGGTGGAGTCGGCGCTGGACCCCGTTCCGAGGCGCTGCAGGCTCACGCCCTCGCCTGCGCAGCCACGGTGAGCCGCCATGAAGCTACTGCCCATGCACACCCCCCGCGTTTACCCGAACCCCGGCGCTCACCATGAAGCTTCCGCCCGCGCAGCTCCCCGTGCGTTCACCCGAACCCCGGCTCTGACAGGATTCCCATGCCCACCCGGTCCATCACCCAGCGGATAGCCGCCGAGCTCTCTCTCTCGCTCGAGAACGTGGAGGGCGCCCTGGCCCTCTTCGCCGACGGCGCCACTCTGCCCTTCATCGCCCGATACCGGAAGGAGGCCACCGGGGGACTGGACGAAGCGCAACTCAGGGACGTGAGAGACCGGGCGAGTTACCTGGAGGAGCTGGAGGCACGCAGGACCACCATCCTGGCCTCCATCCAGGAGCAAGGGAAGCTGACGCCGGAGCTCCGGGCCCGGATCGAGGAGACGGAGACCAAACAGGCCCTGGAGGACCTCTACCTCCCCTACCGGCCCAAGCGGCGGACTCGGGCCGCGAAGGCCACGGAGCGGGGACTGCTTCCTCTGGCGGACCTCCTCTGGGAGGGACGTGTGGACGACGCCGGAGCCCGGGCCAGTGCCGAAGCCTTTGTGGACGTGGGAAAGGAGGTGCCCGACGTGGAGGCGGTCCTCCAGGGGGCTCGTGACATCCTGGCGGAGCGGCTTGCGGAGGAGGCCCCCCTCAGGGCCGCGGTCCGGAACCTCACCCGGAAGAAGGGCAACGTTTCCAGCCGGCTCTTCAAAGGGAAGGAGGACCACCCGGGGGCGGCCCGCTTCCGGGACTATTTCCACCACACCGAGCCCGTGGCGGCGATCCCAGGCCACCGGATGTTGGCGATCCGACGCGGCGAAGCCGAGGAAGTTCTCCGCTGGAGCATCGAAGCGCCGGAGGAAGAGGCCATGGCCACGGTCCGGGCCCGGGCTCTGGAGGGCCGGGCCGCCAGGGATGAGCTGGGAAGGATGGCGGAAGACGCCTACAAGCGCCTCCTGAAGCCCGGGGTCGAGGGGGACCTCCGGATGGAGCTGAAGGAAGCCGCCGAGGAGGAGGCCATTCGGGTCTTCGGCGTGAACCTGGAGCAGCTCCTCCTCCAGCCGCCGGCAGGTGAGCGAAGCGTCCTGGGGTTGGACCCCGGATACCGCACCGGCGTGAAGGCGGCGGTGGTGTCACGGACCGGAGCGGTTGTGGCTACCGACACCCTCTTCCTCCACCAGGAGCACCGTTTCAGGACGGGCCTGGAGGTCCTCCTGGACCGGCACAAACCCGAGATGGTGGCCATCGGTAACGGCACCGCCTCCAGGGAAACGGCGAGCCTGGTGCGGGACGTGGTCCGGGCCCGGTCCGGAACGGATACGCTGGTGGGGGACGGCGCACCGACTCGTTCAGGCGGGCATGGGCCCGATCCCGACCTGGCGCCGGGCCGGGCGA
>PXFI01000078.1 GCA_003564295.1 Gemmatimonadota bacterium
CCGGCTCGGGCTCGGGCTCGGGCTCGGGCTCGGGCTCGGGCTCCGGTTCCGGCGGCGGAGGGGGCGGAGGGGGCGGGACCTTCTTGCCGAAGAAGTAGGAAATCCCGCCGCTCAGGGAGTAGCCCCACATGGTCTCTCTGGCCGTGAGGCCTGTGACGGTCCGGGACGTCGTCTGCAGGGCATAGGGATGCTGGTGCATCATGTAGTCCCCGAAGAGGGCCAGGTTGTCCAGGAGGTAGAGCCTGAGGCCGCCGCCGTAGGCCATGCCCGGGTCCCAATCCCCTTGGCCCGCGGCAGGACGCCACCTGGCCAGGGAGAAACCCCCGACGGCGTAAAGGTCGAGCCGATCGTGAAGGGGCAGGTTGAGCCCCAGGAGGACGTTGCCGTAATAGGCGTCCAGGTCGGTCACGGTGCCTGCTCGGGGTCCAAGCTGGGGACGAATCTCCACTGGGACGTAGCGCCCCTCCAGGCCGGCGAAGAAGCCGAAGGGACCCCACAACCAGGGGAAATGGTAGTTCAGCCCGCCACCCCAGAGGACGTTCTTACTCGGGTGGATGAACCAGGAATGGCCGTCCGGGTCGAATTCGGGATAGTCGTCCCATCCCCCGGCGAACGCCCGGATCTCCCAGGCGCCGCGATCATCCACGGGCACCTTCTGCCCCTCCAGGAGGGCAGGCGGCAGGAGGAACATGAGGGCAACAACCAGAGCCCAAAGCGATCGGGTATGCATGGTCTACCTTTCGTTGAGAGTTCAGGTCAACAATGCCAATACCACCATGATCAGCCCCACGATACCGAGCCGGGGGCGTTCACAATCTGCACAGCTTGTTGGCCACCGCAGCAAGAAGCCATTTTCAGCACCCTGGTAATTTGTAGTACCATACCCCTAGGAATCAATGGTTTACTGTTCATTTCCGTGACTTCGCAGTCCGGTCGCAGCAGAGGTTGCCTGGGGAGCCGAGCCAGACGCCTCAGTTTTCCACGAGTCCCCTGGCTTCGAGAAGGGCCTGGATGGAGGGCTCCCTGCCCCTGAAATTCACGTAGAGCTCCATTCCCGGGCGGGTCCCGCCCCTGGAGAGGAGCTCGTCTCTCAGCTTCCGAGCCGTTTCCTGGTGGAAGAGGTCTCCCGTTTCCACGAAGGCCTGGAATGCGTCCGTATCCAGCACCTCGGACCACAGGTAGCTGTAGTAGCCGGCCGAATACCCCCCGGCGAAGATGTGGTTGAAGTAGGTGCTGCGGTACCGAGGAAGAATCTCCGGGATGAGCCCGATCCGGGCCATCTCCGCGTCCTCGAAAGACCGGGGCTCATGCTCCACCGGACGGTCCAAGAGGTGCCATGCCATGTCCAGGAAGGCCGCGGCGATGAACTCCACGGTGGCGAAGCCCTGGTTGAAGGTGGCCGAGGCCTGGAGCCTGTCGATGAACTCGTCGGGCAGCACCTCCCCAGTGCGGTAGTGCCTGGCGTACATGCGGAGCACTTCGGGCTCTCCCATCCAGTGCTCCATGACCTGGGAGGGCATCTCCACGAAGTCCCTCGGCACCGCCGTCCCAGCCAGGGACTCGTAGGTAACGTTCGACAGGAGCCCGTGGAGTGCGTGTCCAATCTCGTGGGCCAGGGTCAGGGTGTTGTCCAGCCCGATGAGGGACGGACCTCCGCCGGCGGGAGCCGGGAAGTTGAAGTTGTTGGTGACGATGGGCGTCACGAATCCGTCCACGTTGGACTGTACCCTCAGGCTGTTCATCCAGGCGCCGCCCCGCTTGCTGGGACGGGCGAAAAAGTCCATGTAGAGGATGCCCAGGTGGCTCCCGTCGGCCTCCCTGACCTCGAAGACCTGCTGGTCGGGATGCCAGAGGGGCAGATCGAACCGCTCATGGAAGGTGAGGCCGAAGAGGTGGTTGACCACCATGAACACCCCGTCCCGGGCGGCGTTCACCTCGAAGTAGGGGAGGAGGTCTTCCTGGTCCAGGTCGAAACGGGCCTTGCGGACCTTCTCCGTGTAGTAGCGCCAGTCCCACCCTTCCAGCTTCCCCTCCCCCCCCTCGGCGGTCATCATCTCCTGCATGTCGTCCCGCTCCTGCTTGGCCACCTCCAGGGCGGGGCGCCAGACTTCCTCCAAGAAGCTCAAGACCCGGTCCGGGGTCTCGGCCATGTTGTCTTCCAGGACGAAATGGGCGTGGGTGGGGTACCCCAGGAGCCTGGCCCTCTCGGCTCGGAGGGCCGCCATCCGGGAGAGGATTTCCTTGTTGTCATGTTCGTTGTCGTTGTCCCCCCGCATGGCGTAACCCATGAAGGCGTCCTTCCGGTACTCCCTGTTGGGGGACGCATCCAGGAAGGGCTCCACGCTGGGGCGGTCCTGGGTGAACACCCAGCCCTCCTCGTACCCCCGCTCCCGAGCCTTCTCCGCTGCCAGGAGCACCAGGTTCTCCGGCAGGTTTCCGAGATCCGCCGTGTCCGTCACCAGGAGCTCATAGGCGTTGGTCTCGGCCAGGACGTTCATCCCGTATTCGGTGGAGAGCTGGGCCAGCTCGCCGTTGATCTCCCGCAGGCGGGCTTTGCCCTCCTCGTCCAGGGCCGCGCCCCTGCGGACGAACCCCTTGTGGGTTTCTTCCAGGAGGCGGTGCTGCTCGGGCGTGAGATCCAGGCCCTCCTTGTCCTGGTGCACCGCCTCGATCCGTTCCCAGAGCTCGGGGTGCAGGTTGATGTCATCGGCGTGGGACGCCCGCACCGGTGACATGGCCCTATCCACGGCCTGGAGGGTGTCGTTGGTATGGGCCGCGTTCACGGCTCCGAACGCCCGCGACACGCGCCTGAGCATGGCGCCGCTCAGCTCCAGGGCCAAGATGGTGTTGTGGAAGGTGGGGGGCTCGGGGTTGTCCACGATGGCCTCCACCTCGGCAATGTGCTGGGCCATGGCCTCCCGAAAGGCCGGTTCGTAGTGCTCGTTATCGATGAGGTCGAAGGGAGGCACCCCGAACTCCGTATGCCAATCCGCCAGGAGGGGATTGTCATGTTCGCTGATCTGGCTCACAGGCGGGATCGGGGCCGGGGCCTCACATGCGGCCAGGGCCAAGGCCAGGATTGGGACCATAAACAGAACCATGGCCCGGCGCAGGTCCGGGGCCAGGAAGAGCCTCGGGGTCCGGGTCGGGAACCGAGAAGGCGATGAGGTACGCTCAGTGCGTGGGCGGATAATCACGGCAAGCCTCCTGTACCAGGTTGATTTGCCTCAAACCTGGCATGCGGCGGCCGTCGGGGAAAGGGGGGCAAGCGACTTCCTTCCCTTCCGGTGGGCCTCCGCCGTGGGCCGGCCTTCGGGCTTCCCCTCCCCTCGGGAGTACCTAGGTGGAGGGTCCTCCCTTCTTCCGGTTTCCCCACACCACCAAACCCACCGCCACGGCCACGATGGCCAGAACCACCAGGCTGGCGGGGTCGGTGGGGATGTTACCGACGACCTCCCTGAAGGTAAGTCCGTCCTTCAGCGGCAGGAGGTCCACGGAGGATATCCTTAGGGGCGTCATGTCCTGTCTCCTTCATGTTCCGGAAGGGTGTCGCTCCTGGCCGGGAGGGTGTCATCTCCCGGTGCGCTCGAGTTCGGAAGCTCGGGAACTGGGACCTCGGGAGGGGATGGGGGCGGGCTCCGGAGCCTCCGGAGCAGCATCTCCTGGCGCCACGCCATGCGGGCGGGTCGGAAGGAGGGGTTGGAGGTGAGGGGGTGGGGCAGGGTGGCCGCCAGGGCCGCTGCCTGGTCCAGGGTGAGCTCGTCGGCCCCCCGGTCGAAGTAGGCCAGCGCCGCCGCCTGGGCGCCGAAGATGCCCGGGCCCCACTCGGCCACGTTGAGATAGATTTCCAGGATCCGGTCTTTGGAGAGAAAGCGCTCCAGGCGCCGGGTCACCACCGCCTCGTTCACCTTCCGGAGGACCGAGCGCTCCGGCGTGAAGTAGAGGTTCTTGGCCAGCTGCTGGGTGATGGTGCTCCGGCCCTTGATCTCGGCCCTGTTGTCCCGGTAGTACCTGAGGGCCTCCAGGAGGGCTCGCCGGTCGTCCCTGCTCCGCCAGGAGAAGGTGGTGTCCCCCTGGTAGTGGACCTCCTCCGCCAGGGCCCGCCAATCGATGCCCCTGTGTTGATAGAAACGATCATCTTCGGCCGCCAGGATGGCCCGCCGGAGGTTCGGGGAGATGGCATCCAGGGGGACCCACTGGTGGCGGATCTCCAGCTCCCTTCCCTCCCCCTCGGCTTCCCGGAGGCGGTACTCCATGAACGCGGTGCGCTGTGGGTTAGACGTACGAAGGTCCAGGGGCCACGGCAGGAACAGGAACCAGAGGCCCAGGGCCGCCACGGGGAGCAAGGGCAGCAAGAGAAGGAGGAACCAGGCTCTCCGGACCCGACCCGTCTTCATCCCAGGATCGTCTCCTCCAGCCCC
>PXFI01000196.1 GCA_003564295.1 Gemmatimonadota bacterium
CCCCTGGTCCGGGGGCGGAGGGAATGGGGGCTGGTGGCGGTGAGCCGGCTCACGAACGATCCGTCCAGGCGGGAGCTCCTGACGGGCCGGTATTCGGCCGAGCTCACTGGGGGTGGGGTGGTGTTCCGGCCCGAGGTGATCTCGGAGGGTGAGGCCCCACCCGAGCGTCTGCCCCGCATCATGGATGGGGTGGTCCGCAGGAGTGGGCTTCACCTGGGCCTTCCCTGGGAGGTGGAGATCAGGGGAGATCCCCTCCGGTTCGAAGAACTCCTCTCGGCCTACGGGGGCCGTGAGAAGCCCGGCGCCGTGAGGGTTCCCGAGGATCTGCCATGAACGAGACGAGCCCATCTCAGCGCCTCTTCCGGCGTTACCTGAAGGATCAGGGCCTTCCCTGCACCCGGCAGCGGGAGCAGGTCGCCCAGGTCTTCTTCTCCTCCTCTGGGCACCTGTCCGTGGAGGACATCCAGCGGCGCCTCCGGGACGGAGGCCACCGGATCGGGAAGGCTACCCTTTACCGGACCCTCGAGCTCCTGGTGCGGAGCCGCCTGGTGGTGGAGCACGACTTCGGGGAGGGCTTCAAGCGGTACGAACACCGTCTGTCCAGGGAGCCCGTCCATGAGCATCTCATCTGCCTGGAATGCGGGAAGGTCATCGAGTTCGAGAGTTGGGAGGTTCAGGACGTCAAGGCCCAGATCACCCGGAAGCACGGGTTCCAGCCCACCCGGCACAGGCTGGAGATCTACGGCCTGTGTCGAGAGTGCCAGGAGGTCGGCGTGGAGCTTCCGAACGACGGGTTGACCTGTCCCATCGAAAGGGCATAGCTTCCGGCCGCTTGAGCGGGCCCATCGGCGCTTCCGGTAGCTCTCCCTTGCTCTACTTGCCCGGCCTGAAGCCGGTATCATGACTACGCCCTGATGGAGGCGGTATGGTGTTTCAAGGCCAGCAGCTGGTTCCGCAGAAGATGTTCTTCACGACCGGCGTGGGCATCGACCGGGAAAAGCTCTCCAGCTTCGAGGAAGCTCTTAGAGACGCCAAGATAGCCCATCACAACCTGGTCCGGGTTTCGTCCATTTTTCCCCCTCACTGCGAGATCATCTCCCGGGAAGAGGGCGCGGCCCTCCTCCAGCCCGGCCAGGTGGTGTTCTGTGTCCTGAGCGAAGCGGCCACCAACGAGCCGAGCCGAAGGGTGGGAGCCACCATTGGACTGGCCACACCGGCGGACCGATCCAAGTACGGCTACATCTCCGAGCACCATGCCTTCGGGCAGGGCGAGAAGCACATGGGAGACTATGCCGAGGACCTGGCCGCCAGCATGCTGGCCACCACCCTGGGTGTGCCCTTCGATTCCGATGAAGCATGGGACGAGCGCAGGGAGCAGTGGCTTCTCTCCGGGCTCATCGTCAACTCAGAGAACCACACCATCGTGGCTGAGGCTCCGGAGGAAGGTCTCTGGGTCACCGTGGTGGCGGCGGCCGTCTTCTGTGGCTGACACGGATTGAGGGAACGGCGTGCCCAACCGAAGGTCCGACACGGCACCGGGCAGGGGAGGGGGACGGCATGACGGTACCTCCAGGGGCTCCCGTCCATTTCGTCCCTCCTGCCGCCCGAGTCGCGGCGGGCCATACTCCGACCTAGCGGGGCAGGGAGGATCCATGGACTTGGCCGGGCTCCCCTGGGAGCTTCCCCACACCTTTCTCGGGCTGGACGAGGAGGCCTCATCCTTCGAGTCGTCCCGTGCCCTGATCCTGCCGGTGCCGTACGAGTCCACCACCAGTTTCGGTGGCGGGACGCGGGCCGGCCCGCGAGCCATACTGGAGGCCTCCCGCTACGTCGAGCTGTGGGATCAGGAGCTGGCTACGGATCCCTCGACGGCGGGGATCCACACCTTTCCGGCCCTGGAGCTGAGCCGGGAGGGAGCGGGCCCGGCCATGGAGGAGCTGGAGGCGGCGTACGGAGCCATCCTGGATGCGGCGGGTGGCCGGTTCCCCCTCATGCTGGGTGGGGAGCACTCCATTTCCGCTCCCGCCATCCGGGCCGTGGCCGCTCGCCAGAAGACCCGCCTGCACGTGCTCCAGCTGGATGCCCACGCCGACCTCAGGGCCTCCTACGAGGGAAGTCCCCATTCCCACGCTTCCGCCATGCGCAGGGTCCTGGAGGTGGCCGACGTGGTGGGGGTGGGGATTCGAGGGATCAGCCAGGAAGAAGTGGAGGTGGCCGAGGCCAAACCCGGCATCACCCTGGTCTTTGGGGACCGGATGTGGGAGGACGACCGGTGGATGGATGTGGCCCTGGAGGCACTGGGGGATCCGGTCTACATCACCTTCGATGTGGACTATTTCGATCCCTCCCTGGTCCCCTCCACCGGTACACCAGAACCCGGAGGAGGAGACTGGTACCGGACGCTCCGGTTCCTGCGGAGGGTGTTCCGGGAACGAACGGTGCTGGCCTGTGATGTGGTCGAGCTGGCACCGGTGCCGGGCCTTCCTGCACCAGATTTCCTGGTGGCGAAGCTCGTTTACAAGCTTCTGGGATACCGCTTCCATCCTTGAGCCCGGGCCGAAGGTGAGGTTGTCCCGGGGGCTTTGCGCTACGAGCTTACACGGATCGTGAGCACACCTGAGCGCCTTCCGGATTCCGAGCTGTCCCGGGGATTCGCCGCCAGGCTCCCCGATTGGACCCTGGAGCGAGCCACCGGGGCTTCCCGGGTGGAAGGGAATTCCATTAGCCTCCAGTTCGACGGCCCCTACACCTTCGATGCCTGGATCGAGGCCATCGATGGCGCTCGGGACTACATCCATTTCGAGAACTACATTCTCCGGGACGATCGGGTAGGCCGCGTATTCCGGGATGCCCTGGTGAGCAAAGCCATGCAGGGCGTGGAGGTAAGGCTCCTATACGACTGGATGGGTTGCTGGGCCACCCGCCGGCGCTACTGGAAACCCTACCGGGAAGCCGGCGTGGAGGTCCGGGCTTTCAATCCGCCGTCTGTACGGGACCCTTTTGGCATGCTCCAGCGGGACCACCGGAAGATGGTATGCGTGGACGGTGCCCTGGCCTTCATCGGTGGTTTTTGCGTGGGTAAGGAGTGGGCCGGCGACGGTAGGCACCCCCCCTGGAGGGACACGGGGGTGGAGATCCAAGGGCCTGCTGCCGCCGTCTGTTCTCGGGCCTTCGAGCGGATCTGGGAGCAGGTCGGGAAGCCGGTTCCGGAGGCGGTACGCGGTGATCCCGGGCAGATCCAGCCTGTGGGAGAAACCCCTGTGTGGATCATCGAAGGGGAGCCGTGGCGATCCAGGGTGTACCGAGAGACGCAGCTCGTGGCCGCCTCGGCTCAGGAGCGGATCTGGATCACGGATCCATATTTCGTCGCGCCCTTTCCCGTGGCTGAGGCTCTGACCGCAGCGGCCCGGGATGGTGTGGATGTGCGAGTTCTCCTGCCGGCTCACAACAACTGGCCTTGGGTGGGAAGCCTCTCCAGGGGTGGATACCGGGCGTTGCTGGAAGCCGGCGTGCGGATCTTCGAGTGGCAGGGTCCCATGATCCACGCCAAGACCATGGTGGCGGACGGGGTCTGGTCCCGCATCGGGTCAAGTAACCTGAATTCCGCCAGTCTCCTGGGAAACTGGGAGATCGACGTGGGGGTCCTGGACGAGCGCCTGGCGCTGCAGATGCAAGCCCTCTTCCTGGCGGACCTCACGTCGGCAGTGGAGATCGTGCTCCCCCGGCACAGGATCGCGGTGCCCGGGACGCCGGCGGTGCCGGAGAGCCCCGGAAGAGCGGGAATATCCCCGCCCAAGACGGTCCTGGATACCGGGCGCACCCTGCAGGAGCGCCTGGAACGGCTCCGGGAAGGCACCCACGGATCGACCCGGTGGGGAGTGCCCGAGCTCTTCCGGGCCGGGTCCAGCCTCGGGGACGCCCTGGCAGGACACCGGACCCTGGGAAGTGAAGACCGGACGGTCCTGGGCACCGCTGCCGCCATGGTACTGGCGGTGGCCCTGGTGGCGGCATTCTTTCCCCGGATCGTGGGCTGGTCCATCGCCGTCGTGGCTGGTTGGTTCGGGGTGGTGTTAGCGGTCCGGTCCCTGGCCCAGGCCCGGCAGGCGCGAAAGGAAAGGGGGTCCGTGGAGATCCGCAGAGCGGAGAAGACGGAAGAAGCTGGAACTGACGCGTGATGGAACCCGTGGGCATCACCATCGCCCTCGGGGCTGGGGTCCTTTCCTTCCTTTCTCCGTGTGTTCTTCCCCTGGTGCCCTCCTACCTGAGCTTCCTCACCGGAATGTCCCTGGAGGATCTCCAGAAGGGCGTGGACCGGAGGGCCACCTTCATCCATTCCCTCCTCTTCGTGGTGGGCTTCACCGGCATCTTCCTCCTCCTGGGGGCCTCCGCCTCCTTCCTGGGCCAGTTCTTCAAAGTGTACGAGGTGTGGATCGCCCGCATCGGGGGCGTCATCATCATGATCCTGGGGCTCCACCTGGCGGGGGCATTGCGCCTGGCGCCCCTCATGAGGGAGAGGCGGGTGCACCTGCGCGACAAGCCCACGGGGTATTTGGGGACCGTGGGGGTGGGGGCGGCCTTCGGAGCTGGCTGGACACCCTGCATCGGCCCGGTGCTGGGTGCCATCCTCACCTTTGCCGCCTCTCAGGAGCACTTCTGGTCAGGGGTGGGGCTCCTGTTTGTGTACTCCCTGGGCCTGGCGGTCCCGTTCCTTCTGTCAGCCCTGGCTCTGGACGCCTTCCTGAGGGCCTTCGCCCGGTTCCGTCGTTTCCTCCCGGTGGTGCAAGTCGCTGCCGGGGTTGTTCTCGTGCTGCTGGGGTTCCTCCTCATGACGGGGACCTTCAGTGCCCTCAGCGGCTACCTTACCCGGTTCACACCGAGCTTCATTATGGAGCGGATCTGACCAGGACTGCAGGATCCAGCACCCCCAACTCCTCCTCCAGCATCTGTCGCCGGAGGAGAGCGGCGTAGGTTCCGCTCCGGGCCAGGAGCTCGGCGTGGGTGCCCCGCTCCACGATCCGGCCCTCGTCCAGCACCAGGATATGGTCCGCGTTCATCACCGCCGAGACCCGGTGGCTGATGATGAAGGAGGTTCGTCCCGCCAGCACCTCCCTCAGGTCCTCCAGAATCTTTGCTTCGGTGTGGGTGTCCACGGCACTCAGGGCGTCGTCCAAGATGAGGATGGAGGGGTCCCGGGCCAGGGCCCTGGCCAGCGTCGTCCGCTGCTTCTGTCCTCCGGAAAGGTTGATGCCCCTCTCCCCCAGCATGGTGGAATAGCCCTTGGGAAAGCTCATAATGGACTCGTGGATCTGGGCTACCCGAGCCGCGCCCTCCACCCGGGGATCCCCGGCTTCCGGCGAGTCCAGATCCTCAGGGAGGTGGAGGCCCAGGCCGATGTTCTGCCGCAGCGTCTCCGAAAAGAGGAAGGAGTCCTGGGGAACGATGCCCATGATCCGCCTCAGCTCGGCGGGGTCGAGACGGGAAAGGGGAGTGCCGTCCAGAAGGATCTCCCCGGAAGTGGGGTCGTGGATGCGGGGGATCAGGGAGACCAGAGTGCTCTTGCCCGAGCCCGTGGGCCCCACCACGGCCACCGTCTGACCCGCCCGGGCCACGAAGGACACGCCGGCAAGGACGTCCCGCCGGGTACCGGGGTAGCGGAAGCCCACGTCCCGGAACTCGATCTCCCCCCGAACGGTGGGGAGGGGGGCCGGATCTGCCGGTGGCGCGACGGCTGGCTTCGTCTCCAGAATCCGGTTCAGGCGTCCCATGGAGGCGGCGCCTCGCTGGAAAAGGTTCACCACCCAACCCAGGGCGATCATGGGCCAGGTGAGAAGGGTCAGGTAGAAGCTGAAGGCCACGAAATCCCCTACGGTGATCCTCTCCTGCATCACCTGGAGACCGCCGTACCACAGGACCGCCACCATGGCCAGCCCCGCCATGAGCATGAGGAGGGGATGGAAGTACCCTGATGCCATGGCCAGGCCCATGTTCCGGCGGAGGTAGTCCGAGTTGAGGGCGTCGAACTGCCGCTCCTGCTCCTCCTCCTGGTTGTAGGCCCGGACGATGCGGAGTCCCGTGAGGTTCTCCTGGACCATGGTGGAGAGGGTGGCGAACTGTTCCTGGATCTTCTCGAACCGATGGTGGATGACCTTTCCGATCCTCAGGACAAGGGGTGGAAGGGCCAGCATGGGAATGAGGGCCACCAGGGTGAGCCGGGGGCTGATCCAGAGCATGAGGGCCAGGGAGAAGGCGAAGCTCACGGCGGTGTTCACCGAGTACATGACTGCCGGGCCCGTGGCCATGCGCACCGCCAGTGTATCGTTGCTGGCCCTGCTCATGAGGTCGCCGGTCCGGATCGTGCCCAGAAAGGCGGCGTCCAGCCGGAGGATGTGCCGGAAGAGCTCGTCCCGGAGGTCGCATTCGATGCGGCGGCTCGTGCCGTTCATGATTTCCCGCATCCAGAACTTGGCGGCTCCTCCCAACACGGCTGCCAGGATGATCAGCCCCGCGTACCCGCCGATCCGTCTCGAGGTGACGTCCGGGTCCCCTAGCCCGTCGATGGCCAGCTTCATGAGGTAAGGGCCCGCGATGGTGAAGATGTTGGTGATCAGCACCATGAGGAGCCCCCAGCCGATGATCCTCCGGTAGGGCTTGAGGTAGGGCAGGATGGTTCTGAGCTGGTTCATGGAGCTCCAGGGTAGTCCGCAAAGCCTCCTTATGGTGCCGGGAAGGCGATAAGTTCCGGGGGTGGCGTTGCCGTCAGCTTCTTCCGCCGTAGCTTTTCAGGTGCCATGGGGAGCGTTTCCGGTGGAGGGGGGCTCAGCCGGTATGGATGAGGATCCCCTGGGGACGGTGGCTCGCGATGTGCTGAGTAGGTGTCGCCCTCCCGGCCCGCTCCGGGAAGAGTATAGAGGACTCCGGCAGGGAACTCCATGCTTGACCATCGGCTCACAGAACAGAGAAACCCCCGCTCCAGGCGGATCGACCTCCTCTCTGCCCTGGAGATCACCGACCTCATCAACTCCGAGGATCAGAAGGTGGCTCCGGCAGTCGCTGAGGAGAGGGAGACCATTGCCCGGGCCATGGAGCTGGCGGTGGATGCGTTCCGCCGGGGTGGTCGCCTGATCTACGTGGGGGCGGGCACGTCGGGGCGCCTCGGGGTCCTGGACGCCTCGGAGATGCCGCCCACCTTCGGCACGGACCCCGAGATGGTGCAGGGGATCATCGCCGGGGGGTACGGGGCCCTGGTACGGGCGCGTGAAGGGGCCGAGGACGAGCCGGAAGACGGAGGCGCAGCGGTGGAGGAGCTTGCCGTGGGACCTGCCGATTTCGTACTGGGGATAGCCACTTCCGGGACGACGCCCTTTGTTCACGGGGCCCTCGCCAGTGCTCGGGAGCTTGGTGCCCGGACCGGACTCCTGCTCTGCACGCCTCCCCCCCCTGAGGTGGTCCAAGAGCACGACGTGGTGTTAGCCCCCTTGGTGGGTCCGGAGGTCATCACAGGCTCCACCCGAATGAAGGCGGGAACGGCCACCAAGCTTGTGCTCAACACCATCACCACCGGCGCCATGGTGCTCCTGGGTAAGGTCTATGGGAACCTCATGGTGGACCTCAAGGTGACGGCCCAGAAGCTCCAGGACCGGGGAGAGAGGATTCTCATGGAGACTCTGGACGTGGACCGGGACCGGGCCCGGGAGCTCCTGGGGGAAGCGGGCGGGCATGTGAAGAGCGCCATCGTCATGGGGAAGCTGGGAGTCGGGAGAGAAGAGGCCCGACGCCTCCTGGAGGACGCGGAAGGGTTGGTGGCCCGGGTCGTGGGAGATCTCCTGTGAAAGTCCTGGGCCTCATGTCCGGTACGTCCCTGGACGGGATCGACGCTGCCCTCCTGGAAGTGGAGGAGCGGGTGGATGTGCCCAGGCAGCAGGCCTTCTTTCCCGAGCTGATGGAGGAGCCGGGGTTGCTTCTTCGGCACTCCGGGTGGGGCGTGGGCCCGGGTGCCCCGAGCCTGGGCTGGGATCTGGTGACCTTCCATACCCGTCCCTTCACGGAGATTGAGCGGGCCACTATACAGGATGCAATAAGCTCAGGAGGGGCCCGGGACCTGACCCTCCTCCACACCCGCCTGGGGGAGTGGTTCGCCGCGGCGGCCCTGGATCTCCTGCAGCGAGCGGGAGTCTCTCAAGGTGATGTGGCGGCCCTGGGCTCCCACGGACAGACCCTGTGGCACGAGCCGCCCCGGGATGGAGTGCGGGGGAGCTCCTTCCAACTCGGTTGCCCGGCCACCCTGGCGGAGCGGACGGGCATCGGCGTGGTAAGCGATTTCCGGGCTCGGGACTTGGCGGCCGGAGGCCATGGCGCTCCCCTGGTTCCCTGGGCCGACAGGGTGCTCTTCTCCTCCGAAGAGGGACCAAGGGCGCTCCAGAACCTGGGGGGGATGGGCAACGTCACCTGGCTTCCCAGGGTCGGGGATCCGGCGCCCATACTGGCCTTTGACACCGGCCCGGGGGTGGTTCTCCTGGATGCCGCTGCCGCCATGGCCACGGGCGGAGCCCGCACCTTCGATCAGGACGGGGAGTTGGCCAGCCGGGGGTCGGTGCGGAGGGGCATCCTCGATCGCCTCATGGCCCACCCCTTCTTCCGACAGGCCCCGCCCAGGTCCACGGGAAGGGAGATGTTCGGTCCCTCCATGGTGGAGGAAGCGGCCAGAGAGTTGGAGGAGGAATCCGGAGCGACCCTGGTGCCCGGGGTTCCGGATGAGGGGTGGCCTGACCTCCTGGCCACCTTGGCGGCTCTGACGGCCCGATGCATCGGAGATGCCTACCGCCGCTGGGTCCTCCCACGGGGAGTGGACGAGGTCTTCATCATGGGAGGGGGTGCCAGGAATCCGGTTCTCTTTTCGGCCATTGCCCAGGAGCTGGCGCCGGTGCCGGTACGTTCCGGAGAGGCCCTGGGAATGGAGCCCGACGCTCGGGAAGCTGCCGCCTTCGCCCTTCTGGCCTGGGCCCACTTGAAGGGGATCCCGGCCAACGTTCCGGAGGCGACGGGCTCCCGGGGCCCCAGGGTCCTGGGATCCTGGACGCCGGGGCGGGTAGGTGGCGAGCCGTGAGCCGGCGGGGCGGAGTCGTGCCATGACGGATCGGAGTTGAGCCGGACCATGACCAGGCGCGCCGTTCTGATCCTGGCGGGGATCCTCCTCTTCCAGACCCTCGTGGTAGCCCTGGTCCTCACTCCCAGGCCCCACAGTGGGGGCGACAACGCCGGGTATGTTTCCCTGGCCTACTCCCTCCTGGAGCGGGGAGCCTACCTGGAGCTCTGGGACCCCGCCGAGCCTCCCCATACGAAGTATCCCCCCGTGCTTGCCGTCCTCCTGGCCGGCGCCATCCTGGCGGGGGTGCAGGGCTGGGTGGGGCTGAAGCTGGTCCCGGCCTTCTCCACCGTTCTGGCCGTGGCCTTCGTTTTTCTCTGGGCCCGGGAGCGGAGGGGGCCCGCCGTGGGGGCCGGCGTAGCAGTCCTCCTGGGCCTTTCCAGCGCGGTGGTCTACTACAGCCAATGGGTGCTTTCCGATCCGACCTTCCTGGCCCTCACCATGGGAGCCCTCTGGGCATTCGACAAGGTCCGCGCTTCGGGGGAGGGGCGAAGGGCCGGAGGGAAGGCGGACAGGGGGAAGGTGAATGGGGATCCGGGAGGGGATGAGTCTGGTCAGGAGGACCTCCCGTGGCTGGCGGCAGCCATGGTCATGGTTACACTGGCCTATCTCACACGCTCGGCGGGGCTGCCCCTTGCGGTGGCCGCGTGCTTGTGGCTGGCTCACCGCCGTCGCTGGAAGGCCCTGGCGGCGTTTGCGGCCGTCTTCGGGGTGCCGGCCTTCCTCTGGTGGCTCCGGGGTTACCTGGTGGGGGGTGGCGAGTACGTCTCGGAGTTCTGGCTCGTGGATCCGTATCGGCCCTTCCTGGGCACGGTTGGCCCGGTGGAGCTCCTGGAAAGGGTGACGGCGAACCTTGTGGCCTACATTGGGGAGATCGTGCCGGCCGGTATCGTGGGGCAAGGCCGGTCCTTCCTTCCGCCTCTGGGCGTGGGCCTCCTGGCCCTCTGGCTCCTGGGGTGGATCCGGGCGTGTCGGGAACGACCGGGCGTCCCGGAGCTGTTCCTTCCCCTGTACTTCGGCCTCATCCTCCTGTGGCCCACACCCTGGTCCGGGGACCGGTTCGCCCTGCCTCTCTTCCCCTTGATGTTGTTCTATGCCGGCTCGGCCCTCCTCTGGCTCCTGACACCTCTGGGGGAGAGGGTGAGGGGTGTGGTTCTGTTCGCCCTGGCTACGGCGCTGGTTGTTCCGGAGGTCCACCATTGGAGCCTGCTGGCCCGGGACGCCGGGGTGTGCAGGGAGGTCACTCGGGCCGGAGTGCCGGACCGCTGCCTCTTTGCCCCGGAGCAGGAATACTTCGACCTGGCGCAGTGGAGCGGGGAGCATCTGCCGGACGGATCCGTGGTGGTGACGCGCAAGCCCAGGATCTTCTATGTGATGAGCGGGATGAAAGCTTTGTCCATCCCGTTCACCACGGATCCGGACGACTTCCTCCGGCAGGCGCGCGAGGTGGGGGCGGATTACGTGACGTTGGACCTCCTTGACACGGTCTCCCGGTTCTATGTGCTCCCGGTCCTCCAGGACCGCCCGGGCTCGGTTTGTGCCATTGTGGAAGACGGCGCCCGGGGGGAGCTGGGAACGCAGATCCTGGGAATCCTTGATGAGGGGGAGGCGTTTGAAGCGGAGGACCCGTTCGCCCTCCGCGTGTGCCCGAAGGAGATGCTGCGGGAGGTGCCCAGGGGGCGGGAGGCGCCGGGGCCGTGGGAGATACCGCTTCTGGTGTGGCAGAGTGGGGCCTGAGGTTGCGGCCGGTCGGGCCGCTGATCTTTACGGTGATCTGGGCGCGTCCCGTCCGGCATCTCCCCCTCGCTTCCCCGCTTCGCCACGAACGCCTGGCGGCGTCCGAGGGGCGCGAGAGGGGGGTGCCGGCTGGACGAAGCTGAACATGGTGCTCCGCCGGACCGGCCTGCTTCGGCTCATCTTCGGTACAGGATCGCCAGGGCCACCCCGAAGGCCAGGTGCTCCAGCAGGGCTTCCTCCTCCCCTCGGCCACGCAGGAGGACCGAAAGGATGGGAACCCGCCGGTGCGGTGCGGCGGTCCCCGCCAGCTCCTCCAGGCCTCCCCAGGGGGTCAAGGCGTACTCCAGTGCTCCGTAGACCGACCCCCGCAGGGCTGGCGGCCCTGGGACGCGGGGCTCCACCAGGGCGGCGTAGAGAAGGCCCCGGCCGGCACCGGAAAGAAGGATGTCCGTCAGTTCCTCTTCCAGGGCCCTTTCTGACTTCCTTTCCGTGAGGACGGGCCGGACCAGCTCGGCGAGCAAGGCGGCGGTGGCCCCCGACGCCCCGGCCTTGAGAAGGCGGAAGATGCCCGGCTGGCGGCGGCCGGGCCAGAGGGAGAGAACCCGGGTCAGGACGGTCCCGACCCCCACGCTGAGAAGGGTGTCCAGGACCTCCGGCGGCAGGTCGTCCAAGAACCTCCGAGCGACATCCTCCAGGGCCCTTCGGGGAACCTCCCGGGCGGGAGCGGGTCTATGTCGTCTGCCACCCTTTGGGGTGGAAAGGCGTCCCCGGGTTGTTTCCATGGCATACCCGATGCGGTACCACAGGTCCTGGTCTTTCTGCATCTTCTCTTGTCCCCAATTGAGGTTGATGCTCATAGGGTGATGCTTACAGACCGGTTTGACAAGGTGACTCTAATGGATCGGACTCTGACCGGGCTGATTCTGGCCCTCCTGCTGACCTGGATTCCGGGCGCTGCCAGTGGCCAGGTTCCTCCCAATGAGCGCTGGCGTACCATGGAGACGGAGCACTTCCGGATCACATACCCCGCCGGTCTTCAGGATCTGGCACGGCGGGCCGGAGACCGGGCCGAGGTCGCCTGGGCCAACCTGTCGGAGCGGTTCGTGGATCCCCCTGCGGGGAAGGTGGACCTGGTGGTGACGGACCACGCGGACCTGTCCAACGGGTTCTCCCGGGTCTATCCGTCCAAACGCATCGTGGTCTTCGCACCGCCGCCCCGGGAGGGGTTTGGCCTGACACACATGGACGAGTGGATGGAATTGGTCATCACCCACGAGCTCGCCCACATCTTTCACGGGGACTACGTCACCGGATTGACCGGGGCCCTGCGGAAGGTCTTTGGCCGGGTCCCCTTACAGTGGCCTTTCTTTCCAGGATGGGCCTCCCCAGGCTGGACGGTGGAGGGTGTGGCCACCTTCTACGAGTCGGCTTTGACTCAGGCTGGGCGCGTCCGGGGGAGCTTCCACGACATGATGTTGCGGACGGCCGTGCTGGGTGGGCGGTTCGAGAGCATCGACCAGGCTTCCGGGAACTCACCCATATGGCCCGGCGGACAGCGGATCTACGTCTACGGATCCCTCTTCATGGATCACCTTCTGGAGCGCCACGGAGAGGAAGCCCTGGGCGCCTTCGTGAGAGCCATGGCGGGCCAGTGGATCCCCTACCGGGTCAACTCGGCGGCCGAGGCAGCCTTCGGCGTCTCCTTTTCCCGGGCATGGGAAGATTGGAGGGAGGAGCTGGAGGTGCACTATGAGATGCTTCGGGATTCCCTGGCTGCCCGTGCCCCCCTCACCCGGGGAGAGGTTCTGACGGACGGTGGGTATTTCGCCAGTAACCCCGAACCGTCCCCCGATGGACGAGTCCTGGCCTACGTCCGCCTGGACGGGCGAAGCGACCCCCAGGTGAGGCTGGTGGACCTGGTTTCGGGCGACGAGGTGAAACTGGCCCGTACCAACAGCCTTTCCAAACCGGTCTGGACGCCTGCCGGCCAGGTCCTCTTCGCCCAGATCGACTACACCGACTCCTATCGGCTCCGGCAGGATCTCTATCTTGTCGAACGGGACGGGCGGGTGAGCCGCCTCACGGAGGGGAGCCGGCTGGACCATCCCCACGTGTCCCCGGAAGGTGACCGGATCGTGGCGGTCCAGGAAGAGGCTGGCGCGACTCGCCTGATAATTATGGAGCAGGCCTCCGATTCCCTGATTCCTCTGACGGACTACCAGATCCAGGAGTTCTGGGCCCACCCCCGATGGTCCCCAGACGGTCGATGGATCGCCGCCTCCCGATGGAGGGCGGGGGCCTTCTACGATGTGGTCCTACTCAATTCGGAGGGCGAGGTGGTGTGGGAGGTTACGGGAGACCGGGCCGTCGACATGGCACCGTCCTGGAGTCCTGATGGTCGCTGGCTCCTGTGGGCCTCGGACCGAAGCGGCATCCCGAATCTATACGCTGTGCCGGTGGATCCTGCCTCTGGTGAACCTGGGTCCTTGAAGCAGATCACAAACGTCCTGGGGGGCGTGTCAAACCCGACCGTGGATCCGGAAGGGAAGTGGATCTACTTCTCCTCCTATCACGTTGACGGTTGGTTCATCGAGCGCATCCCCTTTCGTCCCGACGAATGGTTCCAACCCTCCCCCCTCCACCCCCGGTTTCACGCCGACGTGGACCCGACCCGTTTCGAAGCCAGGGCCGAAGGCCCGGAGGGCAGGTATGACCCCATCACCACCCTCGCTCCCAGATACTGGATGCCGGAGTTCCGAGAGGGTGACCAGGTGGGAGACGTGCAGGTCCTGAGGCCGGGTTTCGGCCTGACTACCTCCGGGCAGGACCTGGTGGGCCGCCACGCCTTCTTGGCCTCAGGCACCTTCTCCCGGGGGGTGGGCGCCGTCAATGGTGGGGTCTCCTACACCTTCGCCGGCCTGGGGAACCCGGTCTTCGGTGCGGTGGTCTCCCAGACGTATGACGCCGGTGCCCAGCCCTTGCAGGGCGTGCTCGAGGAGGGAGACACGGTGCCCCTCTACCTGGTGGAGCGGGAGCGTGCCGTGGGGGTGGGGGCCACCCTCCTCCGCAGGAGGGTCCAGACCGTGAGCAGTCTGGGCCTGTCCGCATCCCACGTCTGGGAGGACCGATTTGTCCTGGAGGAGAGCCTGGAAGAGAGCGCCCGGTTTCGGCTCATCCGTCCCGAAGTCCGCCTGGCGGAGGCGAGGGTCACGGCGTCTTTCGCCAACGCCAGGCGCTTCCCCTTTTCCGTGAGCCCGGAGGACGGAGTGGGGCTCTTCGTGCGGGCCCGGGTGCGGCGGGATCTCTCCTTGGCGGACTCTCTCAGAGGAGGAGCGGGTTGGGATCGGGGCTTTGGGGACGTGGTGGGTCAGATGGCTCTCTACAGGAGCTTCAGGGGACCTGGCTTCGGGAACCACGTGGTAGGCATGAGGGCGAGCGGCGGGGTGGCCGGTGGACCGGGAGCCCACGCATTCCACTATGAGGTGGGGGGTGCCAGCGGCGGGATCTCACCGGTCCAGTTCGTGGACCTGGGCCACGGCCTCCTCTTTCCGGTGCGGGGATACCCTACCGCCACCCGGTGGGGTCGGTACGCCTGGACTGCCACGGCGGAGTACCGCTTCCCCCTCCGCATGGTCAACCGGGGCTGGGGGCTCTTTCCCTGGCACGTGGATTGGCTGGCCGGGACCTTCTTCGTGGATGGCGGCAATGCTTGGGGTCCGGAGATGGGTCTGGCGGGGTTCGAAAATCCCATTCGGGATCCCCTCGCCTCTGTGGGAGGAGAGCTGGTGGTGCGCTCCCTGGCCCTCTGGCTCCAGGCCGTGGAGCTCCGACTGGGAGCGGCCTTGCCCCTGGTGGAGGGTGAGGGACCACACACCTATTTGCGCCTGGGCATGGCGTTCTGAGGAGGCCTGGCGGGGGACGGGATGCTCCTTGCCCGGGTTTAAGGCCGGGGCTCCCCGCGGGAGGCCTGAGTTCCTGGATCGCCATGCTTGACCACTAGATCTAGTGGTGTTACGTTGAAGGTGCCGCTAGATTTTGTGGTCTTCACGCACTTTTCCGCGATGCGTCCACCTCATCTCCCAGGGAGAGCCGTTGCCATGTCCCGTGTCGTTCCCCCCCCCAACGAACCCTTCCTCTTCGACGACCGGCCGCCCGAGGATCTGCCCGTTCCGGACTTGACGGAGAACGCCCGAATCGTCCTGGCGAAGCGTTACGTGAAGAAGGACGAGAAGGGGGAGCCGGTGGAAGATCCCCAGACCATGTTCTGGCGGGTGGCCTATACCATCGCCAGGGAGGACCGGCGCTTCGGAGCATCGGAGGAGGCGGTGGAAGCGGTGGCCCGGGAGTTCTACGACCTCATGACCAGGGGGAAGTTCGAGCCCAACTCACCCACTCTCATGAACGCCGGTCGTCCTTTGGGCCAGCTCTCGGCCTGCTTTGTCCTTCCGGTGGAGGACGCCCTCTCCAACGGCCAGAGTGGTATCTACGACACCCTCAAGGCCATGGCCCTGGTGCACCAGTCCGGGGGTGGCACGGGATTCGCCTTCTCCCGCATTCGTCCCACGGGAGACACGGTACGCTCCACCATGGGTGTGGCCTCGGGCCCTGTATCCTTCATGCGGCTCTACGACGCTTCCACGGAGGTGGTGAAGCAGGGTGGGACCCGCAGAGGGGCCAACATGGGGATCCTCCGGGTGGACCACCCCGATATCCGGGAGTTCATCACCTGCAAGTCCGACACCTCCAAGATCACCAACTTCAACATCTCCGTGGCCGTTACCGACGTCTTCATGGAAGCGGCGGAAAGGGGAGACAGGTACGACCTGGTGAACCCCCGCACAGGGGAGGTCGTAGGACAGGAGGACGCCCGGGAGGTCTTCGATCTCATCGTCCACGGAGCCTGGCAGACGGGGGAGCCCGGGGTCTTCTTCGTGGACCGGGCCAACGAGGTGAACCCGGTGCCCCACCTGGGGTCCTACGAGGCCACCAATCCCTGCGGGGAGCAGATCCTTTTGCCCTACGATGTCTGCAATCTCGGCAGCATCAACCTCGGGCTGTTCGTCAAGGAGGATCTCGTCTGGGGCGGG
The DNA here is from genome assembly GCA_003564295.1 of Gemmatimonadota bacterium. Classification (GTDB taxonomy): domain Bacteria; phylum Gemmatimonadota; class Gemmatimonadetes; order Longimicrobiales; family Gaopeijiaceae; genus PXFI01. The sequence continues at coordinate 15,967 of PXFI01000196.1, forward strand.
GACCCTCTGGAAGGGGTGGACTGGGACGCCCTGGCCCGGGTGGTGCATCGCTCCGTTCATTTCCTGGACAACGTGATCGACGCCAACCGCTACCCCCTCCCCGAGATCACAGAGCTCTCCCAGCGCATCCGCCGGGTGGGTTTGGGGGTCATGGGGTGGGCTGACATGCTGGTGCGCCTGGGCATTCCCTACAACAGCGCCGACGGCGTGGAGATGGGCCGTCGCGTCATGGAGTTCATGAATGAGGAGGCCCGGAAGGCGTCGGAGAAGCTGGCGGCCGCCCGGGGAGTGTTCCCGGAGTGGGAGCCTTCAATCTGGGGGCCCGATGAGAGCTGCACCCGGGGTCCGGGGGGCGAGCGGATCCGTCCTGAGCGGCGCCTCAGGAACTGCAACATCACCACCGTGGCGCCCACCGGTACCATCTCCATCTTCGCCGGCTGCTCCGGGGGGATCGAGCCTCTCTTCGCCGTGGCCTTCATGCGGAACCAGGCCGGGGCGAGGATGCCCGACGTGAATGGGGATTTCGTCCGGATCGCCAGGGAGCAGGGGTGGTACTCGGATGAGCTCATGCAGAGGATCGCCACCGAGGGGCACATCCATTTCCCGGAGGTGCCGGAGGAGATCCAGCGGGTATTCGTGACGGCCCACGACATCACTCCGGAGTGGCACGTCCGCATGCAGGCGGCCTTCCAGGAGCATACGGATGCGGCCATCTCAAAGACCACGAACTTCCCCGCCGAGGCCACCGAAGACGACGTGAGGGAGATCTACGAACTGGCTTTCAAGCTCCGTTGCAAGGGGGTCACGGTGTACCGGGATGGTTCTCGTCCCGAACAGGTCCTCTCCACGGGTAAGACCGAGAGGGCTGCCGAGACTCCGGAAGCGGCAGCCATGCGGGCCGAGTTGGAGCATGAGCTGGCCGATGCCAGGGAGCTGATCCACCGGCTCCGGGGGGAGGTGGAGGGGCTGAAGGCGGAGCTGGAGGAGAGGGACAGGACGGCGGCGGCGGCCCGCCGCAAGCGGCAGCGGCCTGCGGTCCTGAAGGGCCGGACGCTGAAGATGAACTCTCCCTTGGGAGACATCTACGTGACCATCAATGAGGATGCCGCGGGGCGCCCCTTCGAGGTCTTCTGTACACTGGGGAAGGCTGGAGGGGCGGCCTTTGCCGACGCGGAGGCCATCGGGCGCCTCATGTCCCTGGCTCTTCGCTCGGGGGTTCCCATCACGGCCATCCGGGACCAGCTGCGGGGTATTTCGTCCGACCGGGCGGTGGGGGTGGGGCCTCACAAAGTACTATCGGCTCCCGATGCCATCGGTCAGGCCATCGACCGGTACTTGGAGGAGCAGGCGGGGATTCAGGAGGAGTTGCCGATCCAGGTGTCTCTCGGGGCAGTGGACGTGCAGCCGAAGGCTGCTCCTTCTCGGTATACGGGGACTCACGAGCATTTCATGGGGGCTTGCCCCGACTGTGGCTCGGGGCAGCTCGTGTACGAGGAGGGGTGCGTGAAGTGCCACATCTGCGGGTACAGCGAGTGCGGATGAGGGGAGAAGGCCGGTGGCCGGGCCGGCGGACCCCCCTCGCTCCCCCGCTCCGCTACGGACGCCTGGCGGCGTCCGAGGGTCGCTACGGGGGTCCGGCCGGCCGGACCACCCACACCTCCTTGACGCATCCCGTGCCCGCCGGTCCATTGCCCTCCGCACGGGGTGGCCACCTGCCGGAAGTGCCGAACTGACCGAGCTTGCCCGGCTCTCCTTCCGGCGAGGTGGGAACCCTCCAACGGGACGGTATCATGACAGCAAGTGCGGTGTCGGCCAAGGTGGCGGTGGTCCAGGCATCTCCCCTCTACTTTGACAGGGAAGGGAGCGTGGAGAAGGTGGCCCGCATGACCCTGGAAGGGGGAAGGCAAGGGGCCGATCTGGTGGTGTTTCCCGAGGCTTACGTGGGGGGCTACCCCTGGGGGTTGGTCTTCGGCACGGCGGTGGGGGGGAGGAGCCCGCCCGGCCGCCGCACCTGGGAGCGCTACTGGGCCACGGCCATGGAGATTCCGGGGCCCGAGACGGAACGTCTGGGGGAGGCGGCTGCGGAAGCCGGTGTGTACCTGGCCGTGGGCGTCATCGAGAG
>PXFI01000108.1 GCA_003564295.1 Gemmatimonadota bacterium
GGGAACAGCAGCTACATGGTGAGCATTCCCGGAGCCCAGGCGGAGCAGGCCGTGAATGACTTGACCCGGCTGCTCATAGGGGCAGGCTATCGAGGGATCTTCAGCGCCGAGTTCAAGAAAGACCAGCATGACGGGGTCTTCAAGATCCTCGAGGTCAACGCCCGCCCCTGGTGGTTTGTGGAGTTCGCGGCGAACTGCGGAGTCAACGTCGTGGAGATGGCCTATCGGGATGCCCTCGGCCACCCCGTAGAGGAGGTCCAAGGGTACCGTGTTGGGAAGCACTTCATCCATCCTTACTACGACATCACCGCCTGTCTACGGGAGTCATCCAGTCGATTCCGGGGTCTGGTGTCCTTCATGGGATCCCTCCCCGGCGCCGACCAGCCCGTCTTCCGCTGGGACGATCCTCTACCGGCCTTGAGCGGGTTCTTTGCGCTCACAGGGAGTTTCGTGAGACGAAGACTCCCGAGAGGCTCCAGGCAGCGGAAGACTCGAGGGTGAAGTCCCTGCCCTCCGTCCTGTCGGATCTAGGGGTGCTCTGCGTCTTCGGACTCCCGGGCACCCAGAACTTGGTTCTTTTCGAGGAGCTTCGGAGCAGCACTCTTCGGACCATTCTGGCCACCAGCGAGCTAGCCGCCTCCTTCATGGCCGTAGGCTATGCCCGTGCTTCGGGCCAGCCAGGGGTCCTGGTTACCATTCCCGGTCCTGGGTTCACCTACGCCCTGCCGGGATTGGCCGAAGCCCGGTTGGATTCTGTTCCCTTGCTCCACCTGGTGGTCCACAAGCCCCTTCCGCCCGGGCGGCGCTTCCGGCACCAGGAGATCGAGCACCTGAACATGGTGCGACCGCTGGTGAAGCAAGTGGTGGAGGTGGGTCAAGCGGTGGAGGTGCCCTCTGCGTTGGAACGGGCCTGGGGTCTGGCCCGGGAAGGTGAACCAGGTCCGGTAGTGCTCTGGATCTCCTCGGAGGCCATTGGGAAGACCGTGGGGAAGGAGGCCGTGAGGGGGACAGGTGATGGAACGCCTGATTCGACAGTGGACTCCTTTGACTCGGTGCGGGCTTCGGTGCAGGGAGCTCTTCCCTTTCTCTCGGACCCTGCCGACGCGGCAGCCTCCCTGGCCAAACGCCTCACCTCAGCCATGCGGCCCGTTCTCTTTCTTGGGTTGGGAGCTGTGGACAGCTCGAAGCGGGTTCGCGACCTGGCGGAGCGGCTGAGGGCTCCCGTGTTCACTACGGCGTCGGCAAGAGGCGTGATTCCCGAAGACCACCACCTCTGCCTTGCCTTCGACTTCGATGGGGGTGGACTCCACACCCTGAATGAGCTGCTGGGCACCTCCGATCTGGTCCTGGCCCTGGGCTGTAAGCTGGGTCACAATGGGACGGGTGGGTTTCGTTTAGAGCTGCCCGAGGATCACCTGGTACATGTCAATACGGATCCGGAGGCTCTGGGGGCGAACTACCCGGCCTCACTCTTGGTGCGGGCCAACGTGGATGACTTGGTAGTACGTGTCCTGGATTCTCTTCCGGGTGACGGCTCAGGCTCGGCTTGGAGCCCTGAGGAAATTGCAGTATGGCGCAACCGTATCGTCGGTGCGGACCCGGGAGGGGTGCCTGAGCCCTCTGCTGCTGGGGTAGCGTCGAAGTCCGTCCGGGAAGTCATGGAGATTTTCAGGGAAGAGCTTCCCCGGGACGGCATCGTCGTCACCGACTCCGGCCTTCATCAAGTGACGGTTCGCCGGCACTTCCGGGTTCTATCTCCCAGGGGACTCATCATGCCCACGGATTTCCAGTCCATGGGGTTCGGGCTTCCAGCGGCCATAGGGGCGAAACTGGCGGCACCGGAACGAGAGGTGGTGGCCGTCATAGGCGACGGCGCCCTAGCCATGTCGGGCATGGAGTTGCTGACGCTGGCCCGGGAAGGATTGCCTGTCGCTGTCTTCGTTTTCAACGATGGTTACCTTGGTCTCATACGAGCTCAGCAGGAGCGGGATTTCGGCCACGGGCACGCCGTTCGCCTTCGGAACCCGGACATGGAACGCCTGGCCGAGGCCTGCGGAGTTGCCTATGTCTGCCTGGATTCGGATGTACGGGAAGGGATTCGCAAGGCCATCGGTAGTGGGATCCCGACGCTAGTGGAGTTGCCTCTGGGGGAGTCAAGGAAGATGCGGTCCGTTAGGCGCCACGCCAGGACCAAGGCCTTGGCCCGTCGGGCACTTGGTGACCAACTCGCCGAAGTGGTCAAGGGGCTCTTTCGGAGGGATCGCCCCGAGTCCTAAAAGCCTGTTGAGAGAGTTCTTGTCTCCCCCGCGACAATGTCCGGTGCCGGGCAAGTCGGGCAATCTCGCGGAACATCGGCCCAGGAATGTCCGTCTTGGTAGAAGCTCTTCGCAACCTGAACGCCCTTCCCCTGCGGAAGCCCTGACCCGTGTCTGACTCTGAGCTCACAGAAAGCCCATGCCTTCGCCCGCATATGATCCTCTGAACTTCTGGAACGAGAAGGCCACGCGCTCGGGAGGCGATCCCAACCGAGCCGTCTGTCACGACGATCCGGCGGAGAATCAATGTATCGATCGTGTGCAGCGGAGCATGGTGCGGGCAGCCCTGCAACGGATTTCGGCCCACCCGGGATGGAAGGGACTTCGGGTTCTGGACTACGGCTGCGGCTCCGGCCGGTGGGCCCCCCTTTTCCTGGAGCGGGAATGCCTCTACAGCGGGGTCGACATCTCACCGGCCATGCTGGACCTGGCAAGGGCCCAGAATCCTGGTGCCGACTTCAATGTGGTGACAGACAACAGGATTCCCTACCCGACGGTGGAATTCGACCTCGTGGTCTCCATCGCCACCATCCACCACAACCCCCCGGATCAGCAAGAACTCATTTTGGACGAGATCGCCCGCGTACTCAAACCCGCTGGTCACCTCGTCTTGTTCGAGTCGGTGGGGAATCCTGATCCAAATAACCCTGTAGAGTATGCAAGGCTGAAGCAGGACTGGATCCGGGCCCTCGCAGAGAGGGGGATGGGCCATGTGTGGTATCGTGGAGGGCGCTACTTCATCCTGTGCTCCATGGCGGATCGATTCCTCCGAGTCTTGTACAGGGGTAGACCGCGCGGCACGAAGCGGCGTCCCAATGCCATTCTGGCGACGGACGCTCTTCTGGATCCCATCCTCGGAAGGCTACTTCCGGAGCGCTACCAGCATCGGGGAGTCTTCGTGTTTCACAAGTTGGGCACCGCTCGTGGCTGACTCCCGCGACGACGCGGAGACCCACAGTGAAGTAACACCCGCCCCCCGACCCACCCCCCAGCTCACGCCTCGGGAGCCGGCTCCGGCACCGGGCCCTCCTCCTGTCCGCTGGAGAAGAACCGGGCCCACTTCTCCTTGGGCGACGGCTTGGTCAGCAGGCTCACCACCACCATGAGGGTGACGGAGGTGAGGACGCCGGGAATCACGATGTACTCGTAGTAGGCGAAGTCGAACACCTGGCCGCCCAGGGTGAGGGTGAAATCCACCCCCAGGCGGTCCAGCACCCCGATCCCCACGATGCTGCCCATCCCGCCGGCGATGCAGGCCACGCCCCCCGCCGCCGTCACACGTTTCCAGAGGAACGCCGCCAGCAGAGCCGGCGTGAGGCTCGCCCCCACCAGGGAGTAGGCGTAGAGCGCCATGGCCAGGACCGTGTCGAACTGGGTCAGGAGGAGCAGCCCGATTCCGCCGAACACCACCACGGAGGCCCGCTGCACCGCCAGCTTCTTGGCCTCGGCGGCGGTGGGAGAGACGAAGCGCTCGTAGAGGTCCCGGCTCACGTTGGTGGAGGGCACCAGGAGGAAGGTGTTGCCCGTGGACAGGACGATGGCCACCGAGGCCGCCAACAGAATGGCGCCCAGGAGGACGGGCAGACCGTGCCGGGCGATGAACAGGATCACCGTCTCGGAAGCCGCCACGCCGATGACCGTCACCTGCTCCACCAGGTCCGGGAAGACGGCACGGCCCACGATGGCCAGGAGCGCCAGGGTGGTCTCGATGATGACGACCCCGATGACCATTCCTATGACCGCCCGCCGGGCGGCGCTCTCGTTCCTGGCCGAAAAGAACTTCTGGTACATCCCGCTCTCGCCCAGGAGGAGCAGGAAGGTGGGCAGGGCCACGCCGAAGACCCACAGGATGTTGTGCCCGCCCATGACCGTCTTGTGCCCCGCCGGCAGCGCCGCCAAGACCTCGCCCAGCCCACCGTTGGCGAAGACCAGGTAGGGCAGCGCCAGGAGGATGGCGCCGGTGATGAGGATTCCGTTGAAGATGTCCACCGTCACGATGGAGACCATCCCGGCCAGGGCCGTGAACGCGACGATGACGGCGGCGGTGATGAACATTCCCTGGGTGGGGGAGACGGCACCGTCGGTGACGATGGAGA
>PXFI01000045.1 GCA_003564295.1 Gemmatimonadota bacterium
ACATCGTGGCCGGCGGCAAGATGCTCGTGAGTCTGGCAGGGGCCATGTCCACCGGGGAGCTGGGGATCATCCTGGCGCGAATGATCCGGGCCGGTAAGGTCCACGCCATCTCCTGTACCGGAGCCAACCTGGAGGAGGATGTCTTCAACCTCCTAGCCCACAACGATTACGAGGTCATACCGGATTGGCGGGCCCTCTCGGCCGAAGCTGAGAAAGCCTTGCACGAAAGAGGGATGAACCGGGTGACAGACACCTGCATCCCCGAGGACGTCATGCGGCACGTGGAGAGACGGCTCCTGGACCGCTGGGCCGAGGCCGCCCGGAGCGGGGAGAGAAGGTTCCCCTTCGAGTTCATGTTCGAGGTCCTGGATGACCCGGAGCTGGCCCAGCATTACCAAATCGATCCGAAGGACTCCTGGGTCCTGGCGGCGAAGGACGCGGGGATCCCCATCTACACCCCGGGATGGGAAGACTCCACCTCCGGCAACATCTTCAGTGCCAACGTGAGGATGGGAAAGGTTGCCAATCACCAGTGTGTCAAGAGCGGAACCGAGCAGTTCCACCATCTCATTGATTGGTACCTGGAGAACAACGGCGAACGGGAAGGACTTCCCTCGGTGGGCTTCTTCCAGATCGGCGGGGGGATCGCCGGGGACTTCGCCATCTGCGTGGTGCCCAGCATCATACAGGACCTGCACCAGGAAACCCCCTTCTGGGGCTACTTCTGCCAGATTACCGATGCCGAGGCCTCCTACGGCGGGTACTCCGGGGCCGTCCCCAACGAGAAGATTACCTGGGGAAAGATGGATATGGACACTCCGAGCTTTCTGGTGAAGTCCGATGCCACCATCGTGGCTCCCCTGATCTTCGCCTACCTACTGGGAGACTGAGCCCGGGGACGCGTCGGCTTTCCGGGGTTGCGTCGGCTTTCCGCTGCCGGGTTGGCATCCCGGGGCTGCGTCCGCTTCCCGGGGCCCGGCAGCCTCCTCCGCCCCGAACCTCAGCACCTTCCCCCTGGCCCCATGAGAGAATGGGGAATGTCCAGGCCGAAGGCTCCGGTGCCCACTTCTCACCGGATTGGTTATTTTTCATGATTGTCTCATGCAAGTCATCCCGCCTGCCCCAGGCAGGTGTTTCCAAGGCGTTTGAATGCAGATCCGAAACGTGGCCGTCATCGCCCACGTGGACCACGGAAAGACCACGCTGGTGGACCAGATGCTGTGGCAGGCCGGGATCTTCCGTGCCCATGAGGAGGTCATGGAGCGGGTCCTGGACTCCAATCCCCTGGAGCGGGAACGGGGCATCACCATCCTTTCGAAGAACACGGCGGTCCATTGGGGGGAGGCCAAGATCAACATCGTGGATACCCCCGGGCATGCGGATTTCGGGGGGGAGGTGGAGAGGATCCTGCGCATGGTGGATGGCGTTCTCCTCCTGGTGGACGCTGCGGAAGGTCCCATGCCCCAGACCCGGTTCGTGACCCGCAAGGCCCTGGAGCTGGGCCTCCTTCCCGTCGTGGTCATCAACAAAGTGGACAGGCCCGATGCCCGACCCTCCGAGGTACACGACGAGGTCTTGGAGCTCTTCATGGAGCTGGATGCCACGGAGGCCCAGCTGGATGCTCCGTTCCTCTACGCGTCGGGGCGGGAGGGATGGGCCACCGCCCATCTTGCCGAGGCCGTAGCTGGGCCGGGACGGGAGCGTTCCGGGGGGCTGACCACCCTCTTTCAAACCATCCTGGGGCACCTCGAGCCACCTCCGGGAGATCCCCGGGGTCCCTTCCAGATGCTGGTCTCTACACTGGACTTCTCCCCCTATGTGGGCCGCATCGCCATCGGCCGCATCGAGCGGGGGCGGGTGCGGGTGGGGGATCGGGTGTCTCTGCTTTCCCCGGGTGCCCCTGGCCTTCCGGAGGAGGGGAACGAAGGGGTACGTGAGAGCCGGGTGATGCGGCTCTACGAGTTCGCAGGGCTCCAGCGCTTGGAGCTCCAGGAGGCGGCGGCGGGGGACATCGTGGCCCTGGCCGGCATGGACGGGGTAGAGATCGGCACGACCCTCACCGATCCCGCCGTGAGGGAGCGTCTCCGGGGAATCGCCGTGGAAGAACCTACCCTTTCGGTGGACTTTTCGGTGAACGACTCTCCCTTTTCGGGGAGGGCCGGCAGGTACGTCACAAGCCGGCAACTCCGGGAGCGTCTCTTCAGGGAGCTGGAGCGAAACGTGGCCCTGAGGGTGGAAGAGACGGACTCCCCCGACGTTTTCACCGTGTCGGGGCGTGGAGAGCTGCACCTGACCATCCTCATGGAGACCATGCGGCGGGAGGGATTCGAATTCCAGGTGTCCAGGCCCCGGGTGATCGTCAAGACAGGCGCCCATGGCTCCCGGCTCGAGCCGTACGAGGAGGTGGCCATAGAGGTTCCTGAGGCCATGGTGGGGGTGGTGATGGAGAAGATGGGTGCTCGGGGCGGCGCCGTGGAGGGGGTCAGGTCCACGGAACGGCGGATGACGCGGCTCCGGTTCCGCATCGCCACCCGGGGCCTTTTCGGCTACCGCTCGGAGTTTCTCACCGATACCCGGGGGGAGGGCCTTCTCCACCATCGCTTCCTGGAATACGGTCCCTGGGCGGGGCCCCTGGCGGGCCGGAAGCGAGGGGTTCTGGTGGCGGATCGGGAAGGTGTGGCAGTCGGTTACGCTCTCTTCAGCCTCCGGGAGAGAGGAACCATGTTCCTGGGCTCGGGTGTTCCGGTATACGGGGGGATGATCGTGGGCGAACACGTCCGGTCCGGGGACCTGGACGTGAACGTGTGCCGGGAGAAGAAAGCTTCCAACATCCGCACCACGGCTTCCGACGAGAACGTCCGCCTGGAGCCGCCGCGCAAGCTCACTCTGGAGCTGGCCCTGGAGTTCATGGAGGCGGACGAGCTCATGGAGGTCACGCCGGATGGCATTCGGTTACGGAAGCGGGAGCTGGACATCAACAGGCGAAGGAAGGCGGCCCGGGCCGTTGCCGGGTCCTAGCGCGATCAGGAGGTTTGAACCGTGAAGGAGCGCTACCAGCAGGCCAAGAGATTCGAGGAGTTCCTGGAGGGTGTGGAGGCGAGCCGGGATCTTTGGCATCAGATCCACCGGCGTGCCAGGATTCCGGAGGAGGTCCTGGAAGGAGCCCGGTCGCTCCCGGGGCCGTGGCATCTCCTGGTCATGACGGAGGATTGGTGTGGGGATGCCATCCACTCGGTTCCCTATCTTGCCCGTCTGGCCGAGGGGGTTCCCCAACTCTCCATGCGGGTCATCGGGAGGGAAGACAATCCGGACCTCATGGATGCCCACCTCACCGACGGCAAACGTTCCATTCCCGTGGTCATGATCCTGGACCATGAGTTCCGGGAAGTGGGGTGGTGGGGTCCCCGTCCCCAGCCTTTCAAGGAACTCTTCCAGAAGGAGCTCAAGATTCTGCCGGAAGCGGAACGATTCGCCCGGATGCGCGCCTGGTACGCCAGGGACCGGGGACGGACCGTACTCCGGGAGTTGATGGCCATGATCCCCGCGGGGGTCTGACGAGCAGACCCCGGCGACGAGCCGAGGCCCATTGCCTGGGAGTCCAGGAGCCTGAACCATGCCCGCACTGTTCAAAGACGGAGTGCCGGAGAACACCCATCCCCTGAACGTTGTGCCGGACGCCACGGAAGAGGAGGTGGCCCTCCACGAGGTGACGCGGATTCCCCTCTTCGAGGTCTACATGAGGATGGCGGAGGAGCTGGCCAAACGGAGCACCTGCGCCCGGCTCCAGGTGGGTACCGTCATCACGGACAGTGCCCTGGAGCACGTGGTCTCCATCGGATACAATGGAAACGCCCGGGGCTTTCCGAACCGCTGTGATTCGGACACTCCCGGAGCCTGCGGCTGCATCCACTCGGAGCAGAACGCCGTGGTCAAGGCGGACGGCCACCTGCGGGAGAAGGTGGCCTTCGTCACGGCCAGCCCCTGCACCATGTGCGCCAAGCTCCTCATCCAGGCCAACGTTACCCACCTCTACTACCGGCGGCCCTACCGGAATCCCGACGGCCTCCACATCCTGAAGAAGGGCGGGGTCAAGGCCATCCACTATATCCGGTGGAAGGACGCCTGGCGCTGACGGAGCCGAGCTCCGCTCCGTGTGGCGGGGGCAGCCCTGTCCTTCCGGGCCGGGAGGGTGTCAGTCCCGAATTGCCCCGTACCGTCTGAGCCCCTCCAGCGTTTCCGGGAGGGGGAGCGCCCGAACCGTCCTCCCGTCCCTCCCGGTGACGTCTGTGGCCTTGAAGAGGGAATTGTATATGGCTTCCTCGGTGGCTTCGATGGCGGCCTGAAAGAGACCGGCCATCTCGTCGTTGGGAAGG
>PXFI01000222.1 GCA_003564295.1 Gemmatimonadota bacterium
GAGGATGTGTTGGAGGAGGAGGGGGCGTTTGAGGAGAGGTTTGGGGAGTTGGTTGAGAGGTTGGAGAGGCAGTTGCAGCTCGCAGAGATTCTGAGCGGGAACATCAGGCGTTTGCTGGCCCGGATGGAGTCCGGGGACTCATGAGGTGGCGTGAGGTAGAACTAGGAGACGTGTGTGACCGGGTGACCGTGGGCCATGTCGGCCCTATGGCCGCCGAGTATCTCCCGAACGGAATCCCGTTCTTACGATCCAAGAACGTAAGGGAATACCGCATCGTCTCCGAGGACCTCCGTTTCGTCTCGGCGGACTTCCATCAACGACTCAAGAAGTCCAGGCTCGTGCCGGGAGATGTGGTCATTGTCCGGACTGGGACTCCTGGGACCGCTGCCGTGATCCCCCCAGGTATCAAGGAAGCGAACTGCTCGGATCTCGTGGTGGTGACTCCAGGTCCCGGGCTCCTCTCCCATTTCCTGGCCTACTACCTCAACGCGGCGGCCCACCGCCAGATCGATTCAGCGATCGTGGGTGCCGTCCAGCAGCACTTCAACGTAGGTTCGGCGAGGAAGTTGAGGATCCCCCTCCCTCCCATGGCGGAACAGGCAGCAATCGTAACAGTTCTTCGTCACCTCGACGACAAGATCGAGCTCAACCGCGAGATGAACCGGACGCTGGAGGTCCTGGCCCAAGCCATCTTCCGGTCGTGGTTCGTGGACTTCGACCCTGTGGTGGCGAAAGCAGAAGGGCGGGTGCCGTTCGGGATGGACGCGGACACGGCGGCGCTCTTCCCGGACCGGTTCGTGGATTCTGAGTTGGGGCCGATTCCGGAGGGGTGGGAGGTGAGGCCGCTGGCACATCGCTTCGAGGTGACAGCGGGTCAATCTCCCCCAGGTTCGTCCTACAACGAAGAGGGTCAGGGTGTACCTTTCTACCAAGGGCGACGGGACTTCGGACAGCGTTTCCCGACACGAAGGGTCTACTGCACCGACCCGAGGAGATTCGCTGAGGCCGGGGACACAGTGGTGTCGGTGAGAGCCCCCGTCGGCGATGCCAACCAGGCTTGGGAGCGCTGCAGCATTGGGCGGGGCTTAGCCGCTGTCCGATGCCGGACCGGATGCACCTCCTTCACCTACTACTCCATCCTGCATCTGGCGCCCGAGTTCGCGGTATTTGAGGGATCTGGCTCAGTGTTCGGCTCGATTAGCAAGCGAGAATTCGAGGCGATCAAGATTGTGGACCCGGGTGCGCTGCTGGTCGAGCGGTTTCAGACTCTTGCCGGTCCCTTCGATGACCTCGTTCGCAGCAACTGGCTGGAATCCCAAACCCTCACCTCCCTCCGGGACCTCCTTCTCCCCAAGCTCCTCTCCGGCGAGATACGGGTGCCTGAGGCTGCGGAGATGGTGGAGGACGTGGCGTGAACACGAACCGGGGCAACGAGACGGAGTTCGAGGTCACCACCATCGAGCGGCTCGAGGCCCAGGGGTTCACGTACATTCAGGGCGACGAGCTGGACCGTCGCCACGAGGAGGTGGTGCTGGAGGACCGCCTCCGGGCGTTCCTGGCTTCCGCGTACCCTGATCTCCCGGGGGCCGCCATCGACGAGGCCACGCGCCGGTTCGCCCGGCCCGAGGGCGTCGATACCCTCAGGCGCAACATGGACTTCCTCCGGGGGCTGCGTCGCGGCAGAGAGGTGCTGGTGGAGTGGCCCGACGGCCGCACCGAGCACCGGCACCTGCACGCCATCGATTGGGACCGGCCGGAGCGGAACGAGTTCCTGGTGGTGAACCAGCTCCGGGTGAAGGGGCCCCACAACGACCGCCGGCCGGACCTGGTGGTCTTCGTCAACGGGCTCCCCCTGGTCCTCTTCGAGCTTAAGAACCCTTTCGCAGAGAAGCCCACCGTTGAGCACGCCCTGAACCAGATCGCCCACTACCGCAACGACATCCCCCAGATCTTCGAGTACAACGCCTTCTGCGTGGTGTCCGACGGGCTCACCACCCTCCACGGCATGTACGACGCGCCCCGGGAGTGGTACTCCCCCTGGAAGTCCATGGACGGCGAGAAGGTGGCGCCTGGGACCACGGCCTCCATGAAGGCCCTGGTGGAGGGGCTCTTCTCCAAGGAGCGCCTCCTGGACTACGTCCGGAGCTTCATCGTCTTCGACGACGCCGGCGGGAGGATCGTGAAGAAGGGGGCCAAGTATCACCAGTTCTTCGCCGTGCGCCTGGCGGTACAGAAGACGCTGGACGCCATGGCCGCCGGAGAGGAGAAGCGCATCGGGGTCGTCTGGCACACCACCGGATCGGGCAAGTCCCTTTCAATGGTTTTCCTGGTAGGGATTCTTCGGCGGCACCCGGAGATGAAGAACCCCACCTTCGTCATCCAGGTGGACCGGACCGACCTGGACAACCAACTCCACGACCATTTCGTGGGAGCCCGGGAGCTGGTGGGGGACGTGAAGCAAGCCGAGTCCGTGGCCCAGCTCCGGGAGTACCTGAGGACCGAGGGGGGCGAGGTCATCTTCACCACCATCGAGAAGTTCCAACTGGGGGAGGAGGGGATCCGGCACCCGGTCCTGTCGGAGCGCTCCAACGTCATCGTCATCGCCGACGAGGCCCACCGCAGCCAGTACGGGTTCACCAAGGGGTACGCCCGCTACCTGGCGGAGGCCCTGCCCAGGGCCCGGCGCATCGGCTTCACGGGCACGCCGGTGAGCTTCGGCGGGGCGGACACGGTGGAGGTCTTCGGCGACTACATCCACACCTACGACATCCGCCAGGCCCAGGAGGACGGGGCCACCGTTCCCATCTACTACGCCCCCCGGCAGGTCCGTCTGCGGTTGGGAGAATCGAACGTGGACGAGGCCCTCTCCGAGATCCTGGAGGGGGAGGTGGTGGAGAACGTGGAGCGGGAGAAGGCGAAGTGGGCCGCCATGGCGGAGGCCGCCGGAGCCCGGGACCGGGTCGAAGTCCTGGCCAGAGACCTCCTGGATCACTTCCGGGACAGAACCTCGGTCCTGGACGGTAAGGCCATGGTGGTCTGCATGACCCGCCGCAACTGCGTCCGGCTCTACGACGCCCTCACGGGCCTCCCCGGCTGTCCCGAGGTGAGGGTAGTGATGACCGGGAACCTGGGGGAGGATCCCCCGGAGTGGAGCGAGGCGGGCCACATCACCACCAAGAGCCAGCGGGATACCATCAAGGCCCGCATGCAGGATCCCGAGGACCCTCTGAAACTGGTCCTGGTCTGTGACATGTGGCTGACGGGTACCGACATCCCTTGTCTCCACACCCTGTACGTGGACAAACCCATGCGCGGCCACAACATGATTCAGGCCATCTCCCGGGTGAACCGCGTGTTCCGGGACAAGCCCCACGGCCTCATCGTGGACTACATCGGCGTCGGCCATCAACTCCGGGAGGCCACCGCCACCTACGCCCGGGGCGAAGGAACCGGGAACCCCGCCCCGGAAATCTCCCACGAAGCCCGGGCCCTCTTCTTCAACGCCCGAGAAGAGGTCCTGGCCACCCTTCCCCCGGATACCGACTACGGGTCCTGGCGGAGCCTCTCCCACATGGAGTTGGAGGACCGCTACGCTCTGGTGGTGGGGACCCTGGCAGACAACGACGAGGCCCGGGACGCCTTCCTCGCGGCCGAAAGCAAGCTTTCCCGGGCCTTCCTCCTGGTCCGACACCTGGACGAGTGCAGATCCTACGCCGACGAGGTCATCTTCTTCCAGCGGGTGCGTAAACTCATCGTCAAGGCGCTGCCGGGCACCAGGCCGCCCATGGACATTCAGCGAGCGGTGCGAGACCTGGTGGACGATGCGGTGGAGACCACCGGCGTGGTGGACATCTTCACGGTGGCGGGGCTGCCCAAGGCGGACATCTCCATCCTGGACGACGACTTCCTCCAGACCTTCAAGGACAAGCCCCGGGAAAACCTCCGCCTGAAGCTCCTGGAGAAGCTCCTCCGGGACGAGATCCGGGGAAGACGGGAGCGGAACCTGGCCAGGGCCAGGAGCTTCCAGGAGCTCTTGGAAGCCACGCTGGAACGCTATCACGCTGGCCTGGTGGACGCCGCCGCCGTCATCCGGGCCATGATCGAGATCCGCAAGGAGATGGAGAGCGACGACCGGCGGAGCCAGGCCCTGGGGCTGGACGAGGACGAGCTCGCGTTCTACGACGCCGTGGTCGCCAACCTGGAAGGGATCTACGACCAGGAGTTCCTGGCGGACCTCGTCCACCAGGTGGTGGAGTCCGTGAAGCGGAACCTGAAGGTGGACTGGACCCAGCCCCACCGGGAGTCGGTGAAGGCTGGCGTCCGGGCTGCCGTCCGCCGGGTGCTGCGGC
>PXFI01000001.1 GCA_003564295.1 Gemmatimonadota bacterium
CGGAGGCGGAGGGGCGGGGGTGGGGGGAGCTGCCGGCACGAGGCGAGGCCGAGGGCGGTTGCGGCGTCCGGGGGTGAGGGCGCCGGCCGTTCCTCTCAGCCCCAGAAGCGCCAGGCCCCGACATCCCCCCAGCCATGGTACCAGCGCCAACCCCCGGCGCCAGCGCCAACCCTGAGCCCAACGCCAACCCTGAAGCCAGCCCCAACCTCCGGCACCAGCGCCAACCCTGATGCCGGCCTTAACCCCCGGCGCCAGGCCCAACCCTCCTGCCAACGCCAACTCTGAAGCCAGCGCCAACCTCCGGCACCAGCGCCAACCCTGAAGCCAGCCCCAACCCCCGGCGCCAACCCCAACCCGGATGCCCACGCCAACCCCCGACGCCAGCCTCCTCTCTTATGCCGGCCCCGGCGCCAATCTCCAGCGCCAGCGCCAACCCTGGCGGAAAGCATTGTATTGTTGCGGCGCCCCGGCGGGCGCCGCTTCCTTCAGTTGATGGGCTTCGCCCATGGGGCGGTGGGACATCTGGATGCTGCTCTGGGCCGGGCAGGATGGCGAGCTTGCCTCCTTTCCTCTTGGATCCGGGCGTTTGGCCGGAACGGGGCTATCCATTTGACCGGAGCGGCAGCCCTATGCACCGTATTCGGCGAGCGATTCCCAGCGCCGGGCGCACGCGTCGGGATTGGAGAGCCTGGTCGCGGACCGGCCGAGAGCCCGATGGAGCACCTCAAGCGCCATCGGGCGGCTCTAGGAGCGGTAGCGGCGGCTTATTCCGCTAAGATGGATACTCCGGTCATATGACACGTGTCTGGCCCCCAGGCGGGAACTCCAGGACCTGCCACCCCGCCGGCCTCTTGTCGTTTTCCGCCGGCATGACCCAGTTCCGAGCTCGGCTTTCTCAGGAGCATGACCCACCCCCTTCGGGGCCACCCATGCCTGCTTGATAGCCTCCGGACGAGGCAGGATGATGGCGGCGCGGAGACTGCATCTCTTCGACCCGCCCGGGGCTTGTCTTCCTCGTGAGCACCGTGATCCTGCGCGAGTAGGCTCGTCAGCCTCCAGCCTGTGTGACTCCCGACACTACCGGGTGACCGACCCGGCGGGGGCTTCCCCCGGAGAGAAGTGAGCCCAAACAACGAGACCTGGATCCTGGGGAACTGACGGCGCTTGTGGAGACCGGCGGGTGGTTCTGGCTAATCCAATGTAGTACTTTCAATTAATAAGCACACGCCTCCCCCGATTCCTGGTGGAACCATGAGAATACCCCGTCTCATCGCACCGGTCCTGAAGGATCTTTTCCGCAAGTACCCGGTTGTGACCATCAACGGCCCCCGGCAGTCCGGGAAGACAACCCTGGCCCGCTCGGTCTTTCCTGATCTGCCCTATGTGAACCTTGAGGCTCCCGACATCAGGACCTATGCCCAGGAGGATCCCCGGGGGTTCTTGGGAGGGTATTCGAAGGGAGCGATACTGGACGAGATCCAGAGGGTTCCGGATCTCCTGTCCTACATCCAGCCCCTGGTGGACGAGAAAAGCAGGAACGGGCTCTTCGTCCTCACGGGTAGCCAGCACTTCGGCCTTTCGGAAGCCATCGGGCAGTCCCTGGCGGGCCGGACAGCTCTGCTGCGGCTCCTTCCCCTATCCCTTGGGGAGCTGAGGGCCCTCGGGCCCCTTCCCGAGACAGACCGCCTTCTCCAGGCGGGGCTCTACCCCCGCATCCACGATCATGGGCTGGATCCCGCCCAGGCGCTGGGGGATTACTTGGAGACGTATGTGGAGAGGGACGTGCGGCAGCTCATGGAGGTCCGAAACCTCACGGAGTTCCAGAGGTTCGTGCGGCTCTGCGCCGGCCGCACGGGCCAGCTTCTCAACCTCCAGAGCCTGGGCAACGATGCCGGCGTGTCTCACACCACGGCCCGGTCCTGGCTTGGGGTCCTGGAGGCTTCGTTCATTGTCTTCCGCCTCCCTCCGTTCTTCGCGAACCTCAGCAAGCGCCTCATCAAGACCCCGAAGCTCTACTTCCACGATGTGGGTCTGGCGGCGTACCTCATGGGCATCGAGAGCTGGACGCAGGTGAGAACCCACCCCCTGAAGGGGGCGCTCTTCGAGACCCTGGTGGCATCGGAGGTCGTGAAACACCGCTATAACCAGGGCAAGCGCAGCAACCTGAGCTTCTATCGGGAGAGGGCCGGAGCTGAGATCGACTTCCTCTATGAGGTGGGCGGAGGCTTCGTTGCCCTTGAGGCCAAGGCGGGGGAGACCCTGAACCAAGGGTTCTTCGGTGGCTTCCCGAAGCTGAGGAAGACCCTCGGAGATAGGGTGCTGGCCGAGGTGCTGATCTACGGTGGGTCCATGTCGGGAGAGACGGAGAGCGTCCGCTTCACCCCGGTGGGAGGGTTGGCCGACACCCTGGCCGATCTCGACCGTGAACTGTCCTGACCCCCTCCCCTTCCTGAAGCGGTGCAGATGGTCCGGCTCTTCCTCATCGGCCTGGCCCTTCCCAAGATCACCCTGGTGCGGTCCGGCGCACCCGTCGACCATGATCTCTGGTCGCTGCCTGCATCGTATAACGTTACCCGTGATAGAGCGATAGTTCTGACCAAGAGAGTCGCACACCCAGCCCGGACCGGCCGAGAGCCCGATGGAGCACCTCAAGCGCCATCGGGCAGCTCCAGGAGCGGTAGCGGCGGCTTACTCCGCTAAGATGGATACCCCGGTGGCCGGAATCGCGCCCGCGACCCGAGAAACCAGGGCATTCGGCTTGAAAGCGCGCAGCCTATCCAGCGAAACATGAACTTCGGGGGGAGGCTCGCTCCCCTGCGCGTCGGCTCCCGGGAAGCGCTACGAACCCTTCAGGTGGCGGCTCGTCAACCGAGAAGACCCGAAAGTCGTTGTGAATAATGCAGTTGGAACGCCACGGAGCGCTACGTGGACTCTTCCCTGGAGACTGCGCTTCCCCGTGGAGCCCGGGGCGGAGAACCCCCTACGGCGAACCCCAAAGTGACAACCGATACCAGTCGCTCTGTCGATTGTCGGCTTGGGTGTCGATAGGCTCCCTAACTTGACGTCGGACCCTACGCGCGGTCGTCTTATGTCGGGTTCGCGGTCTATAGGACCCTCAAGATGACCAGCGATATCCGAACTATCAAAGCGTGTCAATTTGGGGGTAGGTCCTCTGCTTCGCTGCTCCCCCCCTCGAGCAAGCGAGGGCCCTTCTCGCGGCGCAACTCAAGCCCCGGGGGCCGTGATGGCCCGTCTGAACTCCCGGGACCACTCCGCCAGCGACGTCTTGAGGTACCGGGCTTCCTCCCTGTCGCTGCGGCTGATGGGCCCCTCCGTCCCCGGCTCCATCTCCACTCCCACGAACACGGGACCCTCCCCCTCCAGGATCTCGGGAAGGGCCGCCCGGTAGTCCTCCGCCCGTTTGAAGGAATACACCCTGGGGAATCCCGCCGCCCGGGCCAGCCCGGCGAAGTCCACCCGCCCGGCTCCGGGAATGGGCTGGTTTCCGGTGATCTCGTAGGTCCCGTTCTCCAACACGAAGAGGATGAAGTTCGTGGCGTCCGATCCTACCACGGTGGCCAGCGTCCCCAGCGTCATGAGCATGCTGCCGTCGCCGTTGAGGCACAGAACCCTTCGGGACGGCTGGGCCAAGGCGATCCCCAGGGCCAGGTCGGCCGTGTGGCCCATGGCGCTGTCGGCGGAGGCGAAGTCCAGGGCGTGGTCGGAAAGCTTTCCCCACGGCCGGGTGGCGCTCATGCAGGTCACCACTACCTCGTCAGTGCGAAGGCGGGCCAGGGGAACGAGAAGCTCGTCTTTGGTCAGCATGAGAGAAGACCGCCGGAGCAAGAGGCGAAACGGAAGACCGTCACGACAGGGAGGCCGGGAATCGGGCGGTGACCCGTCACGGACGACATGGACTCATGGCGCCTCTCCGCCCTCCCCCAGCAGAAGGGCCACCGGCCGTTCCTCCTCCACGGCCATCCGCCAGGCTTGCCGGAGTGGTGATGGATCCCGGGGGTCCCCCAGGTTCACGAAGGGAATCCCCCACGCCCGGAGGGTCGGTTCCGTCATGAGTGCCACAGAGTCCAGAGGTGGGTGGACCAGGTCCTCACGCCCCCGCACCCCTCCCCCGGGATCCACACCCATGACTCGGGCGTCCTCATAGCCCCTCAGCGTGACCAGCATGAGGAGGGGCATCCCCATGCGGGAAGCGGTTCCCCTCAGCCCGTCGCCGGCTTCCAGGAGACCGGTGTTCTGAATGAGGACCACAGGCGTGGCGCCCCCCAGCCACAGGCCAGCGGCCAGCGCCACCGCCTCCCCTTCCCTGGTGGCGTACACGA
>PXFI01000095.1 GCA_003564295.1 Gemmatimonadota bacterium
CTGGACTACCTCCAGAGGACCTACGGGTTCGCGGCGGAGCCGGACTGGTTCCGGAGGGCCCACCTCTCCGCCCTCCGCATCCCCGGATGCTCGGCCTCATTCGTCTCCGGCAGTGGCCTGGTCATGACCAATCACCACTGTATCAGGGAAAGCATCGAGCAGGTGACCCGGGACGGGGAAGACCTGCTGATGGATGGATTCTGGGCCGAGTCCCTGGAAGAAGAGCGACGCGTCGAGGGCGTCTGGGCCGACCAGCTGGTGGAGATCCGTGACGTGACGGACCGGGTGTACGCGGGGTTGGAGGGGGTGAGGGAAGCTGAACGCCGGGCCGTGCGCCGGGAAGAAGTGGCGGAGGAGATCGTAGACGAGATCATGCGGGAGCTGGGTGGCGAGGAGGCGGGCTACAACGTGGAGATGGTGGAGCTCTACGCCGGTGGCCGCTATTCCGTATACATCTTCCAGCGCTACGACGACGTCCGCCTGGTCATGTCCCCCGAGCTGAAGGTGGCCCACTTCGGCGGGGACTGGGACAACTTCACCTACCCCCGATACTCCCTGGACGTGGCCTTCTATCGGGTGTACGGCGAGGACGGGACGCCGCTGCGTACCGAATACTACTTCCCCTTCGACGTGGAGGGGGTCCGGGAGGGGGATCTGGTTTTCGTCATCGGGAACCCCGGATCCACCTCCCGGCTCCAGACGGTGGCCGAGCTGGAGTTTCGCCGGGACGTGAGCGACCAAGCCGTTCTGGACGTCCTCCGTACCCGGCTCCCCGCCCTGGAGGAGTTTGCTGAGGACAACCCGGAGAGGGCCCGGGAGTTGGACCTCCGCAGCTCCATCTTCAGCTTCCGCAACTCGCTCAAGGCCTTCACCGGCATGGTGGAGGGACTCTACGATCCCGTCATCCTCGCCAAGCGCCGTGACAACGAGCGGAGGTTCCAGGCCGCCATCGACGGGGACCCGGATCTGCGAGCCGAGTACGGAAGCCTCATGGCCCGGATGGCGGAGATTCAGGAGGAGAAGACAGAATACGCCGCCGAGCTCTCCTCCTTCCTGGCCGTAGGCCATCCCGCCCTGGGGTCCACCACCTTGGGTCGGGCCTTTGCCGCCTTCCAGTACCTTTCGGCCCTCAGGCAGGGGATTCCCGAGGAGGCCCTGGAAGGCATCCGGGAGATGCTCGAGAGCACGCCTGAACAGCCCAGGGAGATCAACGAAGCTCAGTTGGCCCAGCGGTTCCAGGACTTCATCCGGTATTTCGGTCCTGACCACCCCTTCGTGGACGAGGTCTTGGAGGGGCGGAGCCCCGAGGGCGCCGCCTCCGGGATCATGGCTCGTTCGGCCCTGGCCGATTCGGTTTCCACCGCTGACGCCCTGGCCCGGGGAGACCTGTCACTGGAGGATCCCGCAGTCCGGGTGGCCCGAGCCATGATCCAGCGTCTGGGCCCCGCCCAGCAGTTCCAGATGAGGGTGGGGCCGGAGGAGGAAGAGATTGCCAGTGCCCTGGGACGGGCCCTTTTCGCCATCCATGGCACCGACATTCCCCCCGATGCCACCTTCTCCCCCCGAATCGCCGACGGGTTGGTGGAGTCGTTCGAGTACAACGGGACCATGGCGCCGGTCCTGACCACATTCTACGGGATGTACGACCGCCACCGAGCCTTCGGGCCCGAGACCGATTGGGATCTTCCCGAACGCTGGAGATCTCCGCCTCCGGGCCTGGACCTCTCGACGCCTCTGAACTTCGTGTCCACGGCCGACATCATCGGGGGGAACTCGGGGTCACCCGTCATCGACCGGGAGCTCCGGGTGGTGGGACTGATCTTCGACGGCAACATCGAGAGCCTTTCCGGTGACTACATCTACCTGCCGGAGACGAACCGGGCCGTGGCGGTGGACGTGAGGGGCATCATGGAGGCCCTGAGGGTCGTCTACGAGGCAGACCGTCTGGTACAGGAGCTGCTTGCCGGCCAGCCGGCCGATGGTGCCGGTGCCCTGGCCCACGGACGTTGAGGGGGGAGGGCCCGGGGCTGGAGACACACTCACTTCGAACGGAGGCATCATGAAGAGAAGCATGGTCCTGGCGGGGTTCCTGCCCGCCGTGGCTCTGGCCCTGGCCGTGTGGGCCTGCGCGACCAGCCCGGGCCCCGGGGAGGCGGGGTATCCCTACAACCTCTCCGGTGACTACCGGGGCGGTCTCATGGTGGAGGGGTTCTCCTTCGGCCTCACCATGGAGTTGCGCACCGGCCTCGGGGGTAGCCTTACGGGGGACTACCGGGTCACCGACCCCGTGGGTATGTCCGGTCCCGTGACGGGGACCTTGGTGGCCGATTCCGTGAGCTTCAGCCTCGATTACCTCAACCCCATGGACGGATGCGGCGGGTTACTGCAGGGGGAGGGGAGGGTGGAGGCCGGAGGCGAGTCCTTCACCGGCCGAGCCCGGCTCAACGATTCCTGCCACGGGTTCCTGGTGGCCACCTTCGCCATGCGGAGGTAGGGAGGGAGTGGGAGAGGGGGCGGTCCCGTGTCCTTGACCCTTCATCCTGCCCCCTCTAGAATCCGGTCCCTTTCAGGCATCGGATTGTGATACCGTTCAGGAGGCAGCATGGCGGCAGCAGGGAGAGAATATTCCACTGAGAAGATCCGGAACGTGGCCGTTTTGGGTCATGGAGGATCGGGCAAGACCACCCTTGTTGATGCATTGTGCTTCACGGCGGGAACTTCCCGGAGGAAGGGAAGCGTGGAGGAGGGCCATGCTCTCACCATGACCACCGTCGAGGAGCTCGAGCACGGCATCTCCCTGCAGGTTACCCCGGCCTTTGCCGAGTTCAAGGACTTCAAGATCAACTTCCTGGATACGCCAGGTTACCTGGACTTCACGGGCGACGCCCTGTCAGCGGTGCGCGTGGCGGACGCCGCAATCATCGTGGTGGGTGCCACATCCGGAGTGGAGGTGGGGACCGAGGTCGTGTGGAAGTACTGCGAAGACCGAGGCATCCCCCGGGTGTTCTTCATCTCCATGATGGACAAGGAGCACGCCGATTTCGACCAGGTCTTCCACGACATCAAGGAACGGCTGGCGCCCCAGGTGCTTCCCGTGGTTCTGCCCACCGGAGGCGGGGATGACTTCGGGGGGCTCGTAAACCTGTTCAGTAAGAAGCTCCATCTCTTCAAGGAAGGCACCCTCACCGGTGAGTATGTGGAGAACGACATCCCCGAGGATCTCATGGGGAAGTTCGAGGAGATGGAGACGGAGTTCATGGAGACGGTGGCCACCACCGACGAAGATCTCCTGGAGCGGTACCTGGAAGGGGAAGCCATAAGCCATGAGGAGGCCTTGAAGGCCATGGCAGCGGGGATGGCGCGGGGTGAGGTGGTTCCGGTTTTCTGCGGGTCGGCCAAGGAGAGCTACGGAACCCTCGGGCTCCTGGCCAAGATCGTGGAGCTCTTTCCCCATCCGGGCGAGATGCCGGCAGAGAAGGGCTCCCGACCCGAACTGGACCAGGAGGTGAGTCTGGTGGCCGAGGATTCGGGGCCCGCTGCCGCCCTGGTCTTCAAGACCGCCACCGAACCCCACGTGGGTGAGCTTTCCTACTTCAAGGTCCTGAGCGGTGTGGTGGAGAACGGCATGGAGCTCAGGAACGCCAACCGGGACGTTGCGGAGAAGCTGAACCACCTGAGCGTTCCGTTGGGCAAGGAGCGCCTGGAGGTCCCCCGCCTCCACGCGGGCGACATCGGCGTGGTGGCCAAGCTCAAGGATACCCACACCAACGATACCCTGTCGGCCCCGGACCGGCCCCTGATCGTGGAGGGCGTCGCCTTTCCCCAACCCGACATCTCGGTGGCTGTCAGGGGCGTTGCCCGGAGCGACGAGGACAAGCTGGGGGAGGTTCTCTCCAAGATTCACGAGGAGGAGCCCACCTTCAGCCACGAGTACAACTCCGAGCTCGGCCAGACCATCTGCCGAGGACTGGGAGAGCTTCACCTGAACGTCCAGTTCGAGCGAATGAAGCGGAAGTACGGGGTGAGCGTGGAGACGGAGCCACCCAAGATCGCCTATCGGGAAACCATCACGAAGACGGCGGAAGGCCAGGGCCGCCACAAGAAGCAGTCCGGCGGCCGGGGGCAGTTTGGGGATTGTTACGTTCGTCTCAGCCCCCTCCCCAAAGGGTCGGGGTACGAGTTCATCGATTCCATCAAGGGTGGGGTCATTCCCAGCAAGTACGTGCCCTCCGTTGACAAGGGCATACAGGAGGCCTCCCAGCGGGGGATCCTTGCGGGCTTCCCCGTGGTGGACTTCAGCGCCGAGGTCTACGACGGCTCCTACCACTCGGTGGACTCCTCGGACATCGCCTTCAAGCTGGCGGGCTCCGTTGCCTTCCAGAAGGTGGCTCAGATGGCGGGACCCACCCTTCTGGAGCCCATCACGGAGGTTTCGGTCACCACCCCTGACGAGTACATGGGGGACATCACCGGCGACATCACCTCCCGCCGGGGCAAGATCCTGGGGATGGACTCGGATGGAGGCCGCACCACCATCCGGGCTCAGGTGCCGGAGGCGGAGCTCTACAAGTACGCCGCCGCACTCCGGGCCATGACCCAGGGCAGGGCCCACCACAGCAGGAAGTTCATCGGATATGAGGCCGTTCCGGCGGACCAGGCGAAGCAGATCATCGCCGAGGCCAAGAAGGAAGAGCAGTAGCGCTCATCCCTGCTGGGAGGACCGCCGTGGGGTTCCCGCCCTGCGGCGGTCCTGTATTATGATGGAGAGAGGGAGTGAGGATCGGGTCTCCGCCGGGGCGCCGGGGACCCCCGGAGGCCATGGAGGAACGTGTGGCAGGACATAGCAAGTGGTCCCAGATCAAGCGGAAGAAGGCGGTAACGGACACTCGCCGGGGCCAGATGTTCACGAAGCTGATCCGGGAGCTCACCGTGGCGGCCCGGGATGGGGGCGGGGACCCCAACTTCAACCCCCGCCTCCGTTTGGCCGTGGACTCCGCCAAAGGGGCCAACATGCCGGCGGAGAACATCGAGCGGGCCATCAAGCGGGGTACGGGCGAGCTTGATGGGGTGAGCTACGAGGAGGTGAGCTATGAGGGGTACGGCCCCGGAGGGGCGGCTCTCTTCATCGAGGCCCTCACGGACAACCCGAAGCGGACCGTGGCCGACGTGCGGCACATCCTGGACAAGCACGGCGGCAATCTCGGCACCAGTGGGTCCGTGGCCTGGCAGTTCGAGCGCAAGGGGCAGATTTACGTGGACGCTTCCCGGTATCACGAAGATGCGGTGTTCGAAGCCGCCATCGAGGCCGGAGCGGAGGACGTGCTCCAGGAGGAGGACGAGTTCATCGTCACCACGGAGGTAGCCGCCTTTCAGGCGGTCCAGGAGGGAATGAGGGCCGCCGGCGTGGAGTTCACCCAGGCGGAGCTCACCTTTCTGGCCAGGAGCGAGGTGGCTGTGGCCGGAAAGGACGCCGAGAAGGTTCTCAGGATCCTCAACGCCCTTGAGGAGAACGACGACGTCCAGAGGGTCCATTCCAACGCCGACATCGACGAGGCCGCAATGGCCGAGTCCCGGTAGGTCGGATGCCGGAGCCGCCAGGGGGAGGGGACGTGGGTCGGGTGCCGGAGCCGCCTGGAGGTGGAGGCGGGGACGAGCCGGGGAAACCGCTGGAGGTTTGGGGGGAGGGACGGGTGCCGGGCGTCCGGATCGTGCTGGGGGTGGATCCGGGTACGGCCGTCACCGGGTACGGCGTCGTGGCACGAACTGAGGACGGCTCCTTGCGTCTCCTGGAGTGCGGCGTGATACGCACCCCGGCGGGGGAGCCCCTCCCCTCCAGGATCAAGGAGATCTTCACCGGAGTGGGGGAGATCATCCAGCGGTTCACTCCCGATGCCATCTCCGTGGAGGACGTATTCCAGGGGAAGAACGTCCGGAGCGCCCTGACGCTGGGCCACGCCCGGGGGGCCATCCTCCTTGCGGCGGCACTCCGGGACCTTCTCATCGCCGAATACTCTCCCCGGGAGATCAAGAAGGTTGTGGTGGGGACGGGGAGCGCCACCAAGGAACAGGTGGGCTACATGGTGCAGCGCCATCTTCGGCTCAGGAATCCTCCGAGTCCCGCCGATGCCGCCGACGGAGTGGCGGCGGCTCTGTGCCACTGCCTTCTCTCGTCGAGTCCGTTGCCTTGAAGCCCGGGGGAAGCGTGTCTGCCGGGAGCACCACGGAACCCTGAGAGGAAGTATCCATGCCCCATGGACACGACGTTCTCGTTGTAGGTGGGGGGGTGGCGGGATTGGCCTGCGCCCTGGCGCTCCACGACGCCGGCGCGAGGCCCCTGATCCTGGAGGCCGGCGACGGAGTGGGGGGCAGGGTCCGGACGGACCTGGTGGACGGCTTCCAGTTGGACCGGGGGTTCCAGGTGATCCTGGAGGCCTACCCGGAATGCCGCAGGGTCCTGGATTATGATGCCCTGGACCTCCGCCCCTTCTACCCCGGAGCCCAGGTCTGGACGGGACGGGAATTCGTCCGCTTCACCGATCCCTTTCGCCGGCCCGGGGGCGCCTTGGCCGCCCTCACCGCCCCGCTGGGATCCATGTCCGACAAGCTCCGGGTGGCCCGACTGCGGAAGGAGGTCCTGAAAGGGTCACCGGATACCCTTCTTGAGGGCCCGGATCGAAGCACCCATGAGTATCTACGGGCCCATGGGTTCGGGCCCGGCATCATCGACGGGTTCTTCCGACCCTTCTTCGGTGGTGTGCTCCTGAACACCCGCCTTACCGATTCGAGCCGCATCTTCCGTTACGTCTTCCGCATGTTCTCCGAGGGCAACACCTCCGTCCCCCGGAAGGGGATGGGAGAGATTCCCCTTCAGCTTGCGGGGCGGCTGCCCCAGGGGGCTATCCGGATCCAGGCCCGGGTGGTGGAGGTGAAGCCGGGCGTGGTAACGTTGGCAAGCGGCGAGGAGCTCCGGGGGCGGGCGGTTGTGGTGGCCACGGAGGGGCCGGAAGCGGCCCGCCTTCTGCCCGGCATCCCGGATCCAGGATCCAAGTCCACCACCTGCCTATACTTCGACGCGCCCAGGTCTCCAGTCCGGGGCCCCATGCTGGTCCTGGACGGGGAGGGGAAGGGACCCGTGAACCACCTGGCGGTGGTGAGTGAGGTGAGTCCGGATTACGCTCCGCCGGGTCGGAGCCTGGTTTCGGCCAGCTGTCTGGGCTTGCCGAAGGAAGACGATGGGGCGCTGACGGAGGCGGTTCTGGGCCAGGTGGAGAGGTGGTTCGGGCCCCGGGTCCGGGAGTGGCGACACCTCAGGACGTACCGGATTCCCCACGCCCAGCCGGTCCAGGATCCGGGGGTCCTGGACCCTCCGGAGCGAAGCGTGGTCATGGGGCCGGGCCTCTTCGTCTGCGGCGACCACCGTGAGACGGCCTCTCTTCAGGGGGCCTTTCACTCGGGCCGACGTGCCGCAGAGGCCGTCCTGGTGGGGGCAGGGAGTGACCCTTCCCCCGTCGGTTGATCGGGGGGTTGCGAGTGGACCGGCGTCCTGAGGATCGTTCCACGCCGGCGGACTCCCGGCTCCTTCGGCTCCATGGGCGGCGGAGGATTCCGGTCCCCCCGCATTGATCCGTACCGGGGGGCTCCCCTATCTTTGAGTCCGAAGAGAACCCAAAGACCAGAGTTTTATCCTTACTCCTCCAACGCCGAGCCACAATTGATCAGTCGCCTGCGGGGCAAGCTTCTCTCCAGGGATCTCTCCAACGTGGAGGTGGAGACCACTGGGGGCGTGGTCTACGAGGTGGAGGTCCCCCTCAAAGTCCAGGAGCGCCTGCCTCCGGTGGGATCGGACGTGGAGCTGAGAATTGTCCAGGTGGTGAGGGAGGATTCGGTAGCTCTCTTCGGGTTCCTTGAGCCCCACGAGCGGGAGCTCTTCAAGCGGCTCCTGAACGCTTCCGGGGTGGGAGCCCGCCTGGCTCTGGCCATGCTTTCCACCTTCTCCGCCCAGCGCCTGGCCCGGGCTCTGGCTGAGAAGGACCTGGCGGCTCTGACCCAGGTGAGCGGCGTGGGCAGGAAGAAGGCGGAGCTCCTGGCCCTGGAGCTCTCGGAGAAGGTCCGAGACCTGGCCCTCATCCCCAGGGGAGCCGCCGGCGTTTCCCCGGTAGTGGAGGCGGCGGTGGCGGCCCTGGTGTCACTGGGGTACAGTTTCACCGCAGCCGACAGCCTGGTGCGGGAGGCCTTGAAGAAGGACGGGGACCTCACCACCGAAGAGATCATCCGGAAGGCTCTTTCCGGCACCTGACGCCCCGGGAGCACTGCCAGTCATGACAAGAGAGCACGAGATCACCACCCCGGAGGAACTGCTGGACGATTCCCTGTCCGAGCTCTCCCTCCGTCCCCAGCGGCTGGCGGAGTTCATCGGTCAGGAGAAGGTGAAGGAGTTCCTCTCCATCACCATCCAGGCGGCGAAGGAGCGCAAGGAGCCTCTGGACCACCTTCTCTTCCACGGCCCGCCGGGGCTCGGAAAGACCACCCTGGCGGCCCTCATGGCCCGGGAGATGGGGGTGAACGTGAAGAGCACCTCGGGGCCCGTCCTGGAGAAGCCCGCGGACCTGGTGGGGATTCTCACCAACCACCGGGAGGGTGACATCCTCTTCATCGACGAGATCCACCGTCTGCGGCCCATCATAGAGGAGTTCCTCTACCCCGCCATGGAGGACTACAAGGTGGAGATCCGTCTCTCCGACGGACCCAAGGCCCAGACCATGACCATGAAGATCGAGCGGTTCACCCTGGTGGGGGCTACCACCCGTTTCGGTCTCCTGACGGCTCCCATGAGGGCCCGCTTCGGCATCGTCCAGCGGCTGAACTACTACCCAGCCGAGGACCTGGCCTTCATCATCCGGCGCAGTGCCGAGATCCTGGGAGTGAGGGCCACGGAGGAGGGGTCCGTGGAGCTGGCCCGTCGGGCCCGGGGTACCCCGCGGGTGGCGAACCGGCTGCTCCGGAGGGTCCGGGACTACGCCCAGGTGCGGGCCGACGGCATCATCGACCTGGAGGTGGCCAGGGAGGCCCTCACCCTCCTGGACGTGGACGAGTACGGGCTGGATGAGATGGACGGGCGGATCCTGAAGACCATTATCGAGAAGTTCGGCGGTGGGCCTGTGGGGCTGAATTCCCTGGCCGTGGCCCTGGGGGAGGACACCTCCACCCTGGAGGAGGTCTACGAGCCCTTCCTGATCCAGGAGGGGTTCCTCATGCGGACCTCCCGGGGGCGGGAGGCCACACCCAGGGCCTTCAAGCGGTTCGGCTTC
The DNA here is from genome assembly GCA_003564295.1 of Gemmatimonadota bacterium. Lineage (GTDB taxonomy): Bacteria > Gemmatimonadota > Gemmatimonadetes > Longimicrobiales > Gaopeijiaceae > PXFI01. The sequence continues at coordinate 9,309 of PXFI01000095.1, forward strand.
GCTCTTCCGGGCTCGGGCCCGGGCCCTGGACCGGGTCCTCAATCCTCCTTGTTCGACGAATGACCCCTGAGTCGGCTTCCTCAGGCATCCCCGAGCCCGGGCCCTCCGGCTCTGCCGACGGGGCCGCCCCGGCGCCGGAGCCCGGCTCCAGGGTCTCGGACTACGACTACGAGCTCCCCCCGGGGCGCATAGCCCAGTATCCCGTGAAGTACCGGGACGATAGCCGCCTATTGGTGTTGGAGAGGGCGGGCTTGCCCCTGCGGCACCTTCGGTTCCGTGACATCGTCACCCTGGTCCCCTCCGGAGACCTCCTGGTGGTGAACGAGAGCAGGGTTCTGCCGGTCCGGCTCCTGGGCCGGAAGCCCACGGGGGCACCGTCGGAGATCCTTCTGCTGCGGCCGGTGGGGGAAGTGGGGGAGGGGGCTCTGGACACGGCGGGCGGCCCTTCCGGTGGGGTCAGGGGTTCCGGCGTCACCGCTGGGCTCGGCGACGCGAAGCTCTGGGAAGCCCTGGTGCGGCCCGGGGGGAAGCTGAAGCCCGGCCGGAGGGTGGAAGTGGCCCCGGAGCTGGAGGTGGAGATCCTGGACTCCACACCCGATGGGGGGCGGATCGTACGGCTGGTGACGGACCTTTCGGGGGAGGAAGCCCTCCACCGCTTCGGCCACATGCCCCTCCCCCCCTACCTGGAGAGGCAGGACGAGCCCCTGGACCGGGAACGCTACCAGACGATCTATGCCACGGATCCCGGGTCCGTGGCGGCTCCCACGGCGGGCCTTCACTTCACCGACCGCCTCCTGGACGAGATGGCCCTCAGGGGGGTAGGGTTGGCCCGAGTCACCCTCCACGTGGGGGTGGGGACCTTCCGGCCTGTGGAGTCCGAGGACCCGGCCCGGCACCGCATGCACACCGAGACCTACCAGGTTTCCAGGGAAGCGGCGGAGGCGGTGAACCGATGCCGGGCCTCAGGGGGCAAGGTCTGGGCCGTGGGGACCACGGTGGTCCGGACCCTGGAGAGCGCCGCCGGGGAAGACGGCCGGGTCCGGCCCGGGACCGGTGCGACCCATCTCTTCATCCACCCGCCCTACCGCTTCAAGGCGGTGGATCGCCTCATCACCAACTTCCACTACCCCCGCTCCACCCTCCTCATGCTGGTGGCGGCCTTTGCCGGGTACGAGCTGACCATGGAGGCGTACCGGGTCGCCATGGCGGGGGAGTACCGCTTCTACTCCTACGGCGACGCCATGGCCATCCTGTGACGGAGGCGATGTCCATGCCCGGCAGCTCCGACCCCGGTTCCGATCCCGGCTCCGGGACCCCTGGGGCGCCCGGGGCCGAGCCCTCCCCCGAAGCTGCGCCCGGGACCGCTCCCCACCCCTTCTCCTTTGCCCTGGAGGGGACCCAGGGCTCGGCCCGGGCCGGGAGCTTCGAGACCCCCCACGGCCCGGTGGCCACGCCGGCCTTCATGCCCGTGGGAACCCAGGGCACCGTGAAGACCCTGACCCCGGAGGAGGTGGAGGAGGTGGGGGCCACCATGGTCCTGGCCAACACCTATCACCTCTTCCTTCGGCCCGGCCACGAAGTGGTTCGGGAGTTGGGGGGCCTCCACTCCTTCATGCGGTGGGACGGGCCCATCCTCACGGACTCGGGGGGCTTTCAGGTCTTCTCCCTGGCCCGGATCAACCGGGTGAGGGACGAGGGGGTGGAGTTTCAGAGCCACATCGACGGCTCCCGGCACCTCTTCACGCCGGAGGGCGTCATGGAGATCCAGAGGGCCCTGGGAGCCGACGTGATCATGGCCTTCGACCAGTGCCCCCCCGGAGGGGCGGACCGAGACACCGTCCTCCGGGCCAATCACCGGACCCTCCTCTGGCTGGAACGCTGTCGTGACCGGTTCGAGTCTCTGGAGAGGGAGTCTCCCGTTCCCCACCAGGCCCTTTTCCCGGTCCTCCAGGGCAACGTCTTCGATGACTTGCGACTCCAGCAGGCCCGGGACGTCCTGGGGATGGGGGAGTGGAAGGGGCTGGCCATAGGCGGGCTCTCCGTAGGGGAGCCCAAGGAGGACATGTGGCGGACCCTGGAGACCCTGGACCCGGTCCTCCCCGCCGCCTCGCCCCGGTACCTCATGGGGGTTGGCTACCCTCACGACCTTCTGCGGGCCGTGGCCCGGGGCAGTGACCTCTTCGACTGTGTGGCCCCCACCCGGAACGCCCGGCACGGGACGGCCTGGGTCAGAGGGGAAGGCCAGGTGAACCTCAAGCACGCCCGGTTCAAGCTGGACACCGGGCCCCTGGACCCGGAGTGCGACTGCTATACCTGCCGGCGCTTCGACCGGGCCTACCTCAGGCACCTGGTGGTGGCGGAGGAGTGGCTGGGCCACCGCCTCGTCACCCTCCACAACCTCCGGTTCCTCTTGGCCCTGGCGGGGGAGGCCAGGGCCCGCATCCTGGACGGCTCCTTCGAAAGCTGGAGCCGGGACTGGCTGGAGCGGTATGAGGGAAGTGAGTGAGGGCCGCGGATCCCGCGTCCGGTTTCGGATCGGAGATCGGGTGGCGACGCTCCATGGGCCCCATCCGAGCCGGGAAACGGGGAAGGGCACCCTCGAGGACGTGCGGCGGTTCCTCGAGAACGCGGGGTTCGAGCCATGATGGAGTACAAGGGGTACACGGGGGTCGTTGAGTTCGACCCATCCATTGATGCCTTTCACGGGCGGATCGTCGGCCTCCAGGATCTGGTGACCTTTCAAGGCCGGTCTCTGGAGGAACTCCGGCGAGAGATGGCCGAGTCCGTGGAGGACTACCTCGAGCTCTGTGCCGAGATCGGCAAGGAGCCGGAACGAGCCTACCGTGGCGAGTTCTTGGTGCGGACGACGCCGGAGCTTCACCGGGCCGCTGCCATACAGGCCGAGGCAGCGGGGATGAGCCTCAACGCCTGGGTGGAAGAGACCCTTTCTTCGGTTGTAAGGGAGAAGAACCCGCCCTACGGAGCGTTCCCCCGGACCACGACCCAGCGGAGGCCCCGGAAGAAGAAGGACCGCCAAGGCTAAGGGGCCGTTCGTCGTCGGCATCTCGGAGTGAGACGGGGCAGGATGCAGCCCCTCCTACGGCACATTCGATCCGGCATCTCCTCCAGTCCAGGATCCACCGGAGCAGTCACGGCGGCGGTCTTCATGTAGCACAAGGTGTTCGCGGAATCGGGGGGACCGCACTCATCTGCATTGCCCCCGAAGGTGTCTTGCGCAGGATTGAATACAGATCTAAGTTGCCTTGGATACAGATGCTATTCTGGAGGCAGCCATGGGGCAGACGAAGTCGAGAGAGAGCAGGCCGAGGGCGAGCATTCGCCGGAAGAACCTCAACATCGATCAAGCAAAATTGGACCGGGCTCGAATGCTGCTGGGAGCGGCCACGGAAACGGAGACGGTGGATCAGGCCCTATCGGCGGTGCTGCTGCGGGAGGATTTGATCGCTGGCGTGCGTGAAATCGCAGGCACTGGTGGAGTTGAGAACGTGTTCGATGGTGACCGCGAGCCATGAGGAAGTATGTGCTCGACACGAATCTATACGTGAGGGCATTTCGCAGTCAGGAGGGTGCGGCAGAGCTGGAGCGGTATTTCGCGGAGTTCACGCCGAACACCTATCTCAGCTCCGTTGTGCTTCACGAGCTATTGGTGGGAGCCAGTACCGTCGAGAAAGCTCGCCAGGTTCGGGAGGATCTGGTGGGACCTCTTGCAAGAGCTGGGCGCGTGATTACGCCGAGCCATTCGGCGTGGGAGCAGGCAGGGTCGGCGATTGCGGCCATGGCACGCAAGGAAGGCCGGGATCTTCGCAGTGTCGCGAAATCGTTGGTGAACGACTTCCTCCTCGCCGCCTCCTGCAGGGAATCGGGCACGGTACTGATTACCGACAACCCATCGGATTTCACGCTGATCCGGAAGTACCTTGCACACGAGCACGTCCCAGCGTGGCCCCAGAGGTAGTGGGCGAGGGATTGGGACCGTCGGTACCGGTTGGCCAGGGAGGAACCCACACCCCCCGGCCCAGGGCGTCATGGACCTCCAGGGAGGGGAGGTGGTCCCCCGCCGTCAGCCAGGGGTCACTGGCGATGGAGCCGGGCCATTGGCCAAGACCCAACAGGAGGCCTTGCGGCGCCGCCGGCTTGGAGGGCACCACCGGAAACCCCAGGGAGGGGGACAGCCCGCAGAGGTGCTCTGGGGAGGGACGAAGGGAGGCAACGCTGCGGATGGAAGCGAGGCCCAGATGTCTGATTGAGCCCGGAGCCGCGGGCTGAGGGTTGTACGCAAGAGAAGGCGGAGGGCAGGGTCGAATCCCATGGTGGCACGAACAGGAACTGAGACCGCGAACCCGCCGGTTCCTTGGGGCTCGAGCGAAGCGTCCGGGCCGAAAGACGGAAACCAGGAGTCCGGTCAGGTCTCGGCGAACCTCGAGCGTGCCATCGTCGAAGGTAGCATGGTCGCTCGCCCGTGGTTCCACCCCGGCCTACCGGAGTTTCCGGGCACACCGGGGCGGGTGATCATGCTGGCCTGCCGGCGCCGACACCTTCCCCGGTTCTGGCCGCCCCACTGGGAGGTTGTGGTCATCCGGGAGCCCGAAGCTCTACTTCAGGTGTGGGAGAGGTATTCCGCGTTCGTGGTCTGGCCCGGGTGTGAGGGGGCGGAGTCGGTCCTCGAATCCCTCATGATCCTGTCTGAGCTAGGGGCCAGGGCGTCCGTGCTCTTGGCAAAGTCCGTCGATGCGGCTGGAAGCGGCACGTCGCAGCCTTCGAACTTCCGTGTCTCTTGCGGTTCCCATAACCCCAAGATCACGCCATTATCCCTGCAACCGGAACCCCCTCTTGCTGTCAGCGGGCGTGCGACGTAACACCAGCTAGCCGCCCGGCCCCGTTCCGTCCCCCCGTCCCCGTCCGCGGCGCCGCCACACGCCGCCCGGCACCCTTCACCTGCGCCCTCTCCCAGGCCCCGCGAACATGGCCCTCCACCCCCAGCCCCATCCTCCAGAATCCAGCGCCAACAAGCCCTCTGGGGCCCTCCTGAAGCTCCCGACAAGGCCAGGTTCCGAGATTGCTGCTACGGCCAGAGAGATCTTGCAGAATAGAAGTTGATTTCCATATTACAAGACATGATCCCTCGCCGAGTCCGATCCCTGGTGGAGGAGCGCCTCGCCACCTATCCGGCAGTGGCCCTGGTGGGTCCGCGCCAGTGCGGCAAGACGACGCTGGCGCAAGCCATGGGCGGGAGCCACTTCGACCTGGAGCTTGAGCCGGATCGCCTGCGCCTTGACCTGGAGTGGGATCGTCTCCGGACCGGACACGAGCTCGTGATTCTGGACGAGGCCCAAGCCTGGCCCGAGGTCTTCGTCCGCCTCAGGAGCGCCATCGACCAGGAGCGAGGGCGGGTGGGGAGGTTCCTTCTCTTGGGCTCGGTGTCTCCCTCTCTCATGGTCCAGGTCTCGGAGTCGCTGGCCGGGCGCCTCTCCCTGGTGGACCTCACCCCCCTCCTCTGGTCCGAGCTCCCCGAAGGGGTCGAGCTCGACCGGCGCTGGCTCTGCGGAGGGTTCCCCGAGGGCGGCGTCCTGACCCCGAGGCGCTTCCCCCATTGGCAGCGGGACTACCTGGCCCTCCTGGCCCAGAGGGACCTCCCCAATTGGGGTCTCCCCACCAGGGCCCGGACCACGGACCGGCTCCTGCGCATGACGGCGGCCGTCCACGGTCAGACCTGGAACGCCTCCCAGGTGGGTCAGAGCATGGGCGTCTCGTACCAGACGGTCAATAGCTACCTGGACTACCTTGAGGGCGCTTTCCTCATCCGCCGCCTCCTCCCCTTCCAGGCCAACGTCCGCAAGCGCCTCGTCAAGCGTCCCAAGTTGTACTGGCGGGACACCGGACTCCTCCACGCCCTCCTCAACACCCCCGACCACAGGACGCTCCTGGCCCAGCCCTGGGTGGGGGCGAGCTGGGAGGGGTTCGTGGTGGAGCAGGTGATCTCCGAGATGAGCGCCGCAGGTCGAGTGTTCGAGGCCTTCTACTTCAGGACCAGCGACCGGTACGAGGCGGACCTGGTCCTGGAAGTCGCCGGCGAGCTTTGGGCCCTGGAGGTGAAGCTGACGGCGGCGCCAGGGCCGGACGACCTGCGTCGGCTGGACAAGGTCGCCGGCATGATCGGCGCGTCCCGGCGCTTCCTTCTCACCCGGACGCCCCGGCCCGCGGGAGACGAGCACCGGGCCTCCCTGGACCTTCTCTCCTTCCTGAAGCTGCTCCGCACCGACCCTCCCTGGACCTTCCCTCCTTCCTGAAGCTGCTCCGCACCGACCCTCTGTCAGGGGGGGTAACTTGCCCTGGGGCCGGCCGGCCCTCACCCACGGTGTGCTGGTGCCCCGGGGGGCGCTAGGAGCCCCTCGAGTGGCGGGGCCGGACCCCTTTCTCGACGCTTGAGCCTTGTTACCTTTAGAAGAATCGCGGAACTGCGCGTCTTTCTACCATGGAGCTGGCGGTGAGCGTATCCCTTCTAGCCCTTCTGGCGGCCCCCCGGGAAGGTGGGAATCCCACGATGATTTTCCTTCTCCAGATGGTGGCCATAGGCGCCATCTTCTACATGCTCCTCATCCGTCCCCAGCGGAAAGAGCAACAACGCCACCGTGCCATGATCCAGCAGCTGAAGAAGGGAGACGAGGTGGTCACCAATGGTGGGATCATCGGGACGGTGGTCCACGTTCAGGACGACCGCCTCACCATCAAGACGGCGGAGAACACCCGTATCGTGGTCCAGCGGGGGCGGATCGCTCAGCTCCTGGGCGATCGGAGCGCCGAGTGACCGCAGCTTGAAGGGGGCGGAGAGAAGCCATGGCCATCCGTGAGATCAGGATCCTGGGAGACTCGGTTCTCCGCCGGCCGGCGGAGGAAGTGGCGGAGGTCGATGGAGACATCGAGGCCCTGGTAGGGGACATGCTGGAGACCATGTACCACGCCTCGGGAATCGGGCTGGCCGCCCCCCAGGTGGGGATCTCCAAGCAGGTCCTGGTCATCGACCTGGGGGAGGGAGACGAGGACGGAGTCGGCGCCTTTGCCCTGGTCAACCCGAGGGTCGTGGAGGCCGCCCGGAACACGGCCCGGGAGCCGGAAGGGTGCCTCAGCATTCCGGGGATGGAAGAGGTCGTGGAGCGCCCCGAGTCGGTGACGGTGGAGGCTCTGGACCACCAGGGCCAGCCCTTGGTCCTCAAGGCCTCGGGCCTTCTCTCCAGGGCTGTCCAGCACGAGATCGATCACCTTAATGGAATCCTCTTCATCGACCGGCTGAGCCCCCTGAAAAGGCGCCTGCTCCTGAAGAAGTGGAGCAAGAGCCGGGCGGAGGAGGTGGCCTCCTGAGAGTGCTCTTCTGGGGTACGCCCTGGTTTGCCATTCCCTCCCTCCGGGCCCTGGAAGAGGAGGGGCACGAGGTGGTGGGAGTGGTCACCCAGCCCGATCGCCCGGCGGGGAGGGGAAGGAAGGTCACCCCGTCTCCCGTGAAGGAAGTTGCCATGGAGGAGGAGTACCCCCTCCTGGCACCCCGACGCCCCTGGGGGGACGACTTCCTCCGCCAGATCCGGTTCCTGGAGCCGGACCTCTCGGTGGTGGTGGCCTACGGGCACATCCTGAAGCCTGAGGTCCTGGCTGTGCCACCCCTGGGCTCCATCAACGTTCACGCCTCCCTCCTGCCGGAGTTGAGGGGGGCGGCCCCCGTGAACTGGGCCATTCTCCGGGGTTACGAGACCACAGGGGTCACCATCATGCGCATGGTGGAAGCCCTGGATGCCGGTCCCATCCTCTTCCAGATCGCCGAGGACATCGGTCCGGAGGAGACCGCCACGGAGTTGGGCGGCCGGCTCTCGGGACTGGGGGCGGAAGCCCTCATCGAGGCCCTGGCCCTCCTGGAAGCGGGAGTGGCGGAAGAGAGAGAGCAGGACCACTCCCTGGCCACCTTCGCCCCCAAGGTGAACAGGGAGATGGCGCGCATCGACTGGAACCGTCCGGCGACGGAGCTGGGGTGGCACCTCCGGGGGCTGGATGCCGTCCCCGGCGCCTGGTCCAACCTTGAGGGCGAGGAGGTCAAGCTGTTCCGGCCCAAGCCCCAGACCAGCCATTCCCATGAAAGTCCCGCCGGGACCATACTGGCAGCCGATCCCAGGGCGGGCCTGCTGGTGGCCTGCGGTTCGGGTGCCCTGGGTGTGGAGGAGATCCAGAGTCCGGGAAGGAAGAGGATGGAGGCGGATGATTGGCTCCGGGGACGGATTCTCCCCCGGGGGTTCCGGTTCGAGTGACAGCGGAATACGGCGCCGTGTACCGGATCCGGAAGATTCCTCGACTTCATCTGGTCACGGACGACGAGGTTCTGCGGGGGGAGGATTTCCTCGCCATAGCCCGGGCCGTCCTGGAGGAAGGGGGCCCTGACCTGGCCCTTCACCTGAGGGGACCGGGCACGGAGAGCCGAA
>PXFI01000022.1 GCA_003564295.1 Gemmatimonadota bacterium
GCTCCGCCATGCTCCTGGACGACATGACCCGCCGGAACCTGGAGCTGGTGGAGTCCATCCGGCCGGGAGAAGGAGGTACCCTCCTGGACGTCCTGGACCGGACCGTGACGGCCATGGGGGGCAGGCTTCTGCGGAGGTGGGTCCTCCATCCCCTGAGAGAAGCTCCGGAAATCTGGCTGCGTCAGGGTGCTGTGGCATGCCTCCATGCCGATGCGGCTCTTCGAGGGGCGGTTCGGGAAGCTCTGGGGGGGATCTCGGACCTGGAGCGCCTGGCGGGGAAGGTGGGGACCGGGAGGGTGGGGCCCCGGGACCTCCTGGCCCTGTCCCGGTCCCTGGGCCGCCTCCCGAAGCTCCGGGACCTCGCGGCCGAGTCCGAGGCCGAGCTCCTGGCTACCCTCATGGGCGGCATGGATCTACTGGAGGACCTGCGGGAGCTGCTGGTGGCGGGGATCTCCCCGGAGACGCCGCCGAACCTCCAGGACGGGGGCGTCATCCGTGACGGATACGACTCCACCTTGGACGAGCTGAGGGGAGTCAGGGAAGGGGCCCGGGACTTCATCGCCGGCCTCCAGGCCCGGGAGAGGGAGCGGACGGGAATAGGATCCCTGAAGGTGGGCTTCAACAGGGTCTTCGGGTACTATCTGGAGGTAACCAGGGCGAACCTGGGGAAGGTCCCGGCCGAGTACGTCCGCAAGCAGACCCTGGCCAACGCCGAGCGCTACTTCACCCCGGAGCTCAAGGAGTGGGAGGAGAAGGTGTTCGGGGCGGAGGAGCGGATCCTTGCCCTGGAGGCCGAGCTCTTCTCCACGCTCCGGCAGGAGGTGGCCGGCAATGTCCGCCGCCTCCAGGACACGGCGGGGCGGGTGGCCCAACTCGACGTCCTGGCGGGGCTGGCCCAGGTGGCTCGGGACCAGGGTTACGTCCGCCCCGAGGTCCACCGGGGGTTCGAGCTGGCGGTCCGGGACGGGCGGCACCCCGTGGTGGAGACCATGATGCCGCCGGAGGAGTTCATCCCCAACGACCTGGACCTGGACCAAGCCCGCCGCATCGTCATCCTCACGGGGCCCAACATGGCCGGGAAGAGCACGGTCCTTCGGCAGGTGGGGCTCATCCAGCTCATGGCCCAGATGGGCTCCTTCGTTTCGGCCTCCTCAGCCAGGATCCCGGTGTGCGACCGGATCTTCACCCGGGTGGGGGCATCGGACTCCCTGGCACTGGGCCAGTCCACCTTCATGGTGGAGATGAACGAGACGGCAGCCATCGTCCACGGGGCCACGGAGAGCAGCCTCATCCTCCTGGACGAGATCGGCAGGGGAACCTCCACCTATGATGGGGTGTCCATCGCTTGGGCCGTCACGGAGCACGTCCACGAGTGGGTTCGGGCCAAGACCGTGTTCGCCACCCACTACCACGAGCTGACACAGCTCGGGGACCTGCTGCCCGGGGCCCGGAACCTCAACGTGGCCGTCAGGGAGGTGGGGGAGGACATCGTCTTCCTCCGCCGCCTTGAGGAGGGAGGGGCTGACCGTTCCTACGGTATCCAGGTAGCCCGTCTGGCGGGCCTCCCCATGGAGGTCATCGAGCGGGCGAAAGAGCTTCTCGCGGAGCTGGAGGGAAGCCACTCCGGGGGAGGAGAGGGGCTGGGGAGACGGGGGCGGAGGCGGCCTGCCTCGGAGCCTCCGCCGGACCAGCTCTCCCTCTTCGCCCTGGAGCATCCGGTGGTCTCCCGGCTGAGGGACCTGGAGGTGGAGCGGCTGACACCCCTGGAGGCGCTGAACCTTCTGGCCGCCCTGCGGGGCGAGATCGTGGGTGAGGGAAAGAGAGGAAGAGGAGAATGATGGTCCGTGGCTTTCCCCTGGCCCGGCGGCATTACGGAGGCTCCCGGGGGCCGCAGCGGCTCGTTTCGATGCGGGAGGCGTCCCATGTCGCTACGTTGGGGGCCTTTCTGGTACTTCTCCTTGCCGCCTGCGGCCGGGATGCGCACCTGGAGGATCCGACCCCTCTTTACGGAGAGGTACCCATCGAGTACCCCCTGGAGCTCTGGGACGCGGATGTTGAAGGGCAGACCACCCTCAGGCTCAGGGTGACGGAAATGGGAGTGGTGGACAGCGTGGAGGTCTATGAGAGCAGCGGATACCCGGCCTTCGACTCCGCCGCTGTCCAGGGGGCCCTCAAGTTACGCTACAGTCCCGCCACGAGGAACGGGAGGCGGATCTCGGTTTGGGCGAAGGTGCCGGTGCAGTTCACCAAGGGGGGTGAGTGACGGCTTTCGGGTGGCGGCCCGGTTCTTGTAGCTCCGGCACCGGGCACTCCTGGAGACACAGGTGGCGCGTGGAGAGAGCATGAAGATTGCCGTACTCATGGGAGGGATCTCCGGGGAGAGGGACGTGTCCCTGGCTTCGGGGATGCAGGTGCTCCGGGCTCTGCGGGAAGCCGGGCACGAGGTGGTGGGAGTGGATACCTCCCACGGCGTCCTGTCGGCCGGGGACGAAGAGGAGCTACTGGCCTCCGAGATCCACCATCCCAAGCCGGCGGCCCTTGCCCATGACATGCTGAGGACGGGAGATGTGGGGCTGCTGGCAAACGATCCCCGCACCGCCGGGGTCGACCTGGTCTTCCCGGCCCTTCATGGGGGAGGAGGAGAGGACGGCACCATCCAGACCCTCCTCCAGGTGGCGGGGATTCCCTTTGTGGGCAGCGGTCCCGTGGGATGCGCCCTGGCCATGGACAAGGACCTCTCCAAGCGCCTGGCCCGGGACGCGGGGATACCCACCCCGGCCTGGATCACCGTGGAGGGGCGGGAGGACGGCATCTTGAGGAGGGAAGAGGTGCTGGACCGATTGGGGCTGCCCCTCATCGTGAAGCCCCCCTGCGGAGGCTCCACCCTCGGATTGACCCTGATTCACGACGAATCCGAGTTTCGGGAGGCCCTGGCCCTGTGCCTGGAATATGACGACCGGGCCATGTTCGAGAAGTACGTGCGGGGGCGTGAGCTGACGGTGGGGATCCTCGGGAGCGAGGCGCTGCCCGTGGGTGAGATCATTCCCCAACGGGAGATCTTCGACTACGACTGCAAGTACCGCCCCGGCATGGCCGAGGAGATCTTCCCCGCCGACCTCCCGCCGGACGTGGCCCGGCAGGCCCAGGATGCGGCTGCCGTGGCCCATTGGGTCCTGAGGCTTCGGGACTTCTCCCGGGTGGACTTCATCCTGGGCAGGGACGGCGTCCCCTGGGTACTGGAGGCCAACTCCCTTCCGGGGCTCACGGCCAACAGCCTCCTGCCCAAGGCCGGCCGGGCGGCAGGGATTCCCTTTCCGGAACTCTGCCACCAGCTGGCGGTCATGGCCTTGAGGCGGGGAGGCGGACTCCAGAGGGATGCTGAGGGGGATCTCCTGGCGGCCCGGAACCCCCGGGTCGCCGAGGGGGTTTGAGGGGCAGGAGGATCTTCCACGGATGCGTCACGCCGTTTACCACCAAGCCCCCTGGAACTTCACCCTCACCCCCTGGGTGAAGCGGCTCCTGGTGGCAAATCTGGTGGTCTTCGTGGTCACCATGATGGACCGGGAGCTCTTCTTTCGCTGGTTCGCCTTTGCTCCATCGGAGATCCTGACCCGTCCCTGGGGTGCCTTCACCTACATGTTCCTCCATGGAGACTTCTGGCACCTCTTCATCAACATGCTGGTCCTTTTCTTCTTCGGACCTCCTCTGGAGTCCCGGTGGGGATCCCGGGAGTTCGTGAAGTACTACTTCCTTTGTGGCCTGGGCGGGGTAGTCCTGAGCTTCCTTTTCGTCCCCCACTGGATCGTGGGGGCCTCGGCGGCCATCTACGGCCTCATGCTCGCCTTCGCCCTGAACTGGCCGAACGCCCCCATCTACATCTGGGGCATCTTTCCCGTGAAGGCGAAATGGCTGGTGGGCTTCCTCTTTGCCGTGAGCCTCCTGAGCGCCCTGGGTGGAGCCGGCGGCGGGATCGCCCACTTCGCCCATCTCGGGGGCATCGTCACGGGCTTCCTCTACCTGAGGAGCGACTGGCGGCCGAGTCTGCCCCAGAAGGCTAGACGAGAAGGATCCGCGGGTCGGCGTCTGGCCATCGTTCCCCGGGAGAAGTCCCGGGAAGCGGCGCGCTCGAAGGAGTCCCGGACTCCGGAGAGGCCTGCCGGGGAGGAATCTCTTCTGGACGAGGTGGACCGGATCCTGGACAAGATCTCGGCCACGGGAATCTCCTCCCTGACCCCGGAGGAGCGGGAGACACTGGACGAGGTCTCCCGTCGTCATCGCTCCAACTGATTCCCCTTGCTGGGGCCAA
>PXFI01000221.1 GCA_003564295.1 Gemmatimonadota bacterium
ATGATCCGCCGCCTGTCGTGGCTGGCCGCCTCACCGTGGCGCCCGATGATCCGCCGCCTGTCGTGGGAGGCCGAATCACCGTGGTACCCGAGCCGCCGCCTGTCGTGGGAGGCCGCCGCCTCACCGTGGCACCCGAGCCGCCGCCTGTCGTGGGAGGCCGCCTCACCGGCGGCGCCGTCGAGGTGGGAGGGGTGGTGGCGGTGGAGCCGGTTCCTGGTGGCCGCCTCTCCAGAACGGGCCGTTCAGGGGTCCCCGTACGGCCCCTGAGGATCTCCGTGGGCCTGGACGGGGGAGCGACGGTGGCCGGCGTGGTTCCCGCCTGTCGCCGGGTCGTCGTGCCCGCCACCCCGGGACGGGCTTGGCCTGTGGGAGAGGTGGGTTGGCCAGCGGCGCCCGGATCTATCACAGTCGGAGCCCCGTCACGGGGGACGGCTCGCCGAACCTCAGCCCCTTCCACTCCGGGTTGCCTCACCGGCGGCGTGTCCCGGACAACCACCTGGGGCGTTGCGGGCTCGCCTGCGGCCCTCTCCTTGAAAGCAAACTGAGGCACGCCCCTCCGGGGCTGTACGTAAACGACCCTAGTGCCCCGGTACCGCGTCGCCGGGTAGAAATAGGGATCGTTATAGATCACAACCCGGAAGCTAAGGCAGGTATACGCATAGGGATTCCATACGTGGTAGGGCCGGAATCCGTGGCAGTCATAGCACAGGAACCGGGGGTAGTCATATCGGCGATCCACATGGTAGGAGGTGAAGTCCAGACCGTACGCCAAGTGCTCCCAGTCTGGGATCAATGCGGCCACGTAGTCGTCCATGGCCAGGTAGGGATCTCCGTAGACCTGGCCACCTACATGACTGAGGTTCCAGGTTCCCGTGTGCCAGGAGGGTTCGAACGCCGAGAAGTCGAAGGGAACAGGGGACGCCACGATGAAGAAATACCCCATGCCCGGATCGTCGTCCACGTACCAGTAAGAGGACCCGGGAAACAATATGCGGTAGTCGCGCCCGCCCCTGGCAAAGTGGTTCTCTCGGGGGGAGGAGGGAAAGATCATCCTGGCCGTACCGTTGGTGTCGATCTGGAAGACCGCAACGAACGCATCCGCCGAGACTCTGTAGTAGATTCGGATCCGCTCGCCCCGCTGCACCACAGGCTCCTCCCCACGATCCAGCCAGACACGGACTTCCAGGGGATAACCCCAGGAATCCTGTGTTTCGAGAGGGGCCGGATCCAACCCTTGCTGAACCACCACCGCCACCATCAGGCCGGCCACGAGGCGTAGCGTTTTCATGATCTCCTCCTTTCGACACAAACTACCGCTTCCAAAGGCAGCAGATCCCATGCCAGGCTCGCTCCATTCCTTGGGCCCGAGAAACAGCGGGATGCCGTCTGGCGAAGGGAATCATCGTCCTCCATGGGTGACATCCGCAGTTCATGCGGGAGGACACTTGTCAATAGTCCTCGGCCAGCGGCCGTTCGTTTCTCCCTTCGCCTTCCGGTTTGGGGGGGCAGTTCAGGATCTTGGGGAAAGATGGCTATATTTTCTTTTCGTGATCCGTCCGGACAATGGGGAAACCAGCCATCACACCGCCGTTGAGCCAATCACCTAACCTTATCCTGAGGGCGTATTTCTCCTCGGACACGGTGAGATCTCTTCTCCGGAGCCTTCCCGAGGCTGGAGAGGAACGCATCCTGGGGGGAGCCGTGGGCTCCAGCGGTGTGGGAGCCCTGGCGTCATTCCACCACCTCCTGGAGAATCGGATCCTGGTGGCCCTTGCCAATACACCTCAGGAAGCGGCATCCATCGAAACGGACCTGGAATCCCTGCTGGGGCCGGCCACTGCCCTGCCCTACCCTCAGCTCGAATCACTCCCCTATGAAGAGGGGGAGCAGTTGGAGGTAGGAGGGTTGAGGGTGGAGGCCCTGGAGGCCCTCCTCAGCGGGCGGTCCCGCCTACTTGTGACGACCCTGCGGGCCCTGCAGGAGAGAGGAGCCGTCCCCGTCTCCCTGTCGGAGCTCCGGCTCACCATCGCCACAGGAGCCAGGCCGGGCTTTCGGCAACTCGTCCGGGCCCTGGAGGAGAGGGGATTCGAGAAAGTCCCCCTTGTGGAGGGGGTAGGGCAGTTCGCGGTGAGGGGAGGAGTCCTGGATGTCTTCTCTTTCGGCTCGCCTGAGCCTCTCCGGGTGGAGTTCTGGGGGGACGAGATCGCCTCCATGCGAACCTTCGACATCTTGGACCAGCGCTCTGTCCGACCGGTGAAGGAAGCCCATCTCCTGCCCGTCGACTTTCGGGAGTGCCGGGAGGGCCCCGTAGTCAAGCGCTCCCTCCTGGAACTCCTTCCCCCTGAAGCCATATTCTTCCACTTCCTCCCTGAAGCATGGGATCGGGAGCTGGAAAGAACCTGGCAGCAGGTCTTGGACATTCGCCGGGAGCTCGTGGAGCACGGCCAGAGTCCTGAGCTTCCGGAGAGCCTCTTCCTTCCACCGGATGTGGCCCGAACCAGCCTCATGGCCTTTCCTCGGATCGTGGTTCGTGAAGAACGAACCGGAGCTCTTGACCTGGAAGCGGACCCGCCACCCCCCGTGGATCGGAGAATGGATCGTCTACACTCGTTCCTGGTTGAGGGAGCTGCCCGGGGCCACGACACCTTGATACTCTGCGATAACGACGGCCAGGTGCAACGCCTGGAAGAGATCCTTTCGGAGAAGGGCCTCCCCCCACGCACCCTCCTGGGGGTTGGAGCCCTGGGAGGGGGCTTCCTCCTGAACTGCTCATCGCCTCCCCTTCGCGTCCTCACCGATCACGAGATCTTCCGCCGGTCTCGTCGGCTTCGGCGGCGACGTCAGTTCCGGGGGGCGGCGGCTCTGGAGAGCCTGGCCCAGCTGACTCCAGGGGATCACGTGGTCCACATGGATCACGGGGTAGGCATCTTCCGGGGCCTGGAGCGCCTGGAGATCGGGGGAGAGGAGATCGAATCCCTGGCCATCGAGTATGCCGGGGCAGAGGTGCTGAGAGTCCCGGTGTATCGGGTGGATCTGGTGGAGCGATGGGTGGGCGAGTCGGAGGACTCTTCCCCACCGCCCTTGCATCGGATCGGCGGGCGGAAATGGAAGGCCCTGAAGAAGAAGACAGAAGAGTCCATTGAGGCCATGACCTCGGGCCTTCTGGAGCTCTATGCCCGGCGGGAGACCGTGGAGGGCTTCTCCTTTTCCCCAGACTCCCGGTGGCAGAGAGAAATGGAGTCGTCCTTCCTCTACGAGGACACACCGGATCAGCGAAGGGCCGCCCAGGAGGTGAAGAGGGACATGGAGCGAGGCAAGCCCATGGACCGGCTTGTTTGCGGGGACGTGGGATACGGAAAGACCGAGGTGGCGGCTCGGGCAGCGTTCAAAGCCGTCCAGGACGGCAAGCAGGTTGCCGTCCTGGCACCCACAACAATCCTGGTAGAGCAGCATCGTCGCACCTTCGAGGAGCGCCTGGCGGACTATCCCGTCCGGGTGGGAGCCCTCAGCCGCTTCCGCACGGGAAAGGAGCTGCAGAGTCTTCTCCTCTCGTTGGCCCGGGGGCAAACGGACATCGTCATAGGCACCCACCGTCTCCTGTCCCCGGACGTGGTGTTCAAGGGGCTGGGCCTCCTGATCGTGGACGAGGAACAGCGGTTTGGGGTTCGTCACAAGGAACGTATCAAGGCCCTCAAGGAATCGGTGGACGTCCTGACGCTGACAGCCACGCCCATTCCTCGCACACTTTACCTCTCTTTGACGGGAATCCGAGACCTTTCCCTGATCCAGACCCCGCCCCTGGACAGGATGCCCATCATCACCCACGTGCTTCCCTGGTCGGATCAGATCATCCGCGAAGCCATACATAGGGAGCTCGACCGGGGAGGTCAGGTCTTCCTGGTGCATAACCGTGTGGAAACGATCTTCACTGTGGCCGAGCGTATCCGGCGACTGGAGCCCCATGCCTCCGTGGAAGTGGCTCACGGCCAGATGCGGCCGAGGGAGCTGGACCGGGTCATGAGAGGCTTCGTGACTGGAGCCGTGGAGATCCTCGTCTGCACTTCCATCATCGAGAACGGCCTGGACGTGCCCAACGCCAACACGCTGATCGTGGATGGGGCGGATCGATTCGGCCTGGCCCAGCTTCACCAGATTCGGGGGCGGGTGGGCCGGTCCGACCGCAGGGCCTACTGCTATCTCGTGGTTCCTCCCACCATCACGGACGAAGCCGAGAAGCGCCTGCGTGTCCTGGAGCACTACACGGACCTTGGAAGCGGGTATTCGGTGGCTCTGCGAGACCTGGAGCTTCGGGGAGCCGGGAATCTGCTGGGTGCCGACCAGTCGGGCTTCGCCCATGCCGTGGGCCTGGACACCTATCTCCGGCTCGTGGAAAGGACCGTGGAAAGGCTCCGCAGAGGCTCGGAACATGTGTCCTTCCCGGAGCCCGAGATCACCCTTTCGGCTTCCGCTTTTCTACCGGACGTCTACATTTCTGATCCGGGTCAGAAGCTTCACCTCTACCGGAGGCTCTCCAAGATCCGGAAGCCCGGGGAGGTGGTGGAGCTTCGTCGGGAACTCCTGGATCGGTTCGGTCCGGTCCCGCCCGAGGCAGAGGCCCTCCTGGACGCCACGGTGCTCAGGCTCCTGGGCCGGGATCTTGGGGTAGAACACATCATGTTGAGAGGACGTGAAGGCCGCGTGAGCTTTCGCCCGGGGGTGGTGCCGCCGCTGGCCCACCTGGATGGGCCTTTCCGGAACCGGCAGGTAGAGGTAGAGGTGAAACGTCTGGATCCCCTCTCCCTCCTTCTACGGCAGGCCGGAGGCGAGCCTCTGGCGGCCACCCTCAGGGAGGCCTTCCAGGTCTTGAGGCACGCACGTAACGAAAGGATTTGACCAATCAGAGAGCGTTCAGGCACCGGTGGCCAACGCTCCATGCCATTTTCTCGATCCCATACCCGATGGTGAGAACGAGCCAAGTGGGCACAAGCCCGACAGGAGACGAAACTTGATGAAAGCTTGGAGGCTGTTGATTCCGATCTTGGCCTTGGCTCTCGGGTCGTGTGAAAGGCCGGAGGGCGCCCCCGCAGATGGGGTGGTGGCCCGAGCCGCCGGATTCCAGTTGAAGACCGAGGCCGCCGCCCAGATGCTGGCTCCCCAGGCCCACCTTCCCAATGACCCTGAGGTGGTGGAGGCCCTGGCAAACCTCTGGGTAGACTATTTTCTCCTGGCCAGGGCTGCGGCCCAGGATACCACCCTGGAGAGCCTGGAGCTTGGTCCTCTTATCGACCGCCAGATCGACCAGGAGCTCGTGATGAAGCTTCGGGACCATGTGATCCATGTCGATACAGCCATCTCCGACGCCGAGCTCCAGGCCCTTTACGAGGACCAGTTGCCAGGAGGAAGGGTGCGGGCTCGGCACATTCTCCTCCAGTTCCCCCCCGGCGCGACAAGGTCACAGATGGACAGCGTGCGGGCCATGGCCGAGTCCCTCCGCGCCAGGCTCATGGCCGGCGAGGATTTCGCTGCCCTCGCCCGGGAGTACAGCCAGGATTCCGGAAGCGGACCGTCGGGTGGAGATCTAGGCACCTTCGGGCGGGGGGAAATTGTCCCGGCCTTCGAGGATGTGGTCTTCTCCCTGGGGATCGGGGACATCAGCGAGGTGGTCGAAACTCCTTTCGGGCTCCATCTCATCCGGGTGGACGAGAGAACCATCCCCCCCCTGGAAGACATGCGGGAACAGTTCAGAAGGCAGGTCCAGGACAGGCGGGTCCAGGTGGCCGAGTCGCTCTATATGGCCAGCATCGTGGAAGGGGCCGAGATCCAGATCCAAGAGGAAAGCTACGAGGCCGTGAAGCAGATCGCGTCCGACCCGGACAAGGAGCTGAGCCGACGGGCGTCGGGCCGCCCGCTGGTCCGGTACAGTGGGGGAGCCTATACCCTGGGTGAGTTCCAGGAATGGCTCCGGACCAGTGCGGCCAACGTGGCCAGCCAGATCGAGACGGCGCCTCAGGAGCAGATCGAGGTTCTGCTCCAGAACCTCACCCGGGCCGAGCTTCTGGTGAACGAAGCCAGGAATGAGGGAGTCCAGGTATCAGCCTCCCGGCAGGATTCCCTCGTGGCCGCCGTACGGGACGGAATGAGAGGCGTGGCCAGGGAGTTGGGTTTTCTGGGCCTGGAGCGCCGGGAGGGCGAGAGCCTCGATGAAGCGGCAGCCAGAGCTGTCCGAGAGGTTCTGGAGGAAGTGGTGGGGGGAGACCGACAGGTATTCCCCCTGGGCACGGTCTCCTTTGTCTTGCGAAAGCAATTCGGTGCTCGGATCTACAGAGACACATTCGCGGGAGCGGTGGGCAGGATCGACTACCTTCGGGCCCAGGCACAGCCCCCGGACCCGCAGTTGGACCTTCGGCCGGATGCTGCACCCGACACGTTCGATCCCGGGGAAGCTACAACCGGCAGTGAGGACGTTGGCAAAACCGAACCCGAGTCTCCTCCCCCAGGGGAGGAAGGCTCATCCCCCGGCGGAAACGGGGTGTAATCCCGGAACCCTCTGCCGGTCTTTGGGTTAGAGACACCGGAATCGGAGGTTTCCTCCCGGTCTCAACTCAACGGAGGAGGCGCGGTATGGTCTGCCCCTCCCCCTTGGAGGTCGAAGAACGTGCGAAGATTTGCTCCCCCATCCGGGTTTTCTCTCCTCCTGGCAGGCGGTGTCCTGGCTCTGGCAACGGGATTCCTTCCCCAAACCCTGGGAGGCCAGGACCGGACTCTGGTGGATCGCATCGCGGCCGTGGTGGGAGACTCGGCCATATCCGTCTCCCAGATCGAGGAGCGCATCTTCCAGCTCCAGGCACAAGGGGTCCAGATCCCCCGGGAGCCGGAAGCCATGGCCTCCCTCCGTGAGGACCTGCTGGACCAGATGGTGGGGGAGCAGCTCATCATCCAGGCAGCACTGAAGGACACCCTCATCGTGGTGGACGAGCTGGAAGTGGAAGAGGCCGTGGCCCAGGAGATCCAGCAGCGCACCGCCGACTTCGAGGGTGAAACAGCCTTCCGGCAAGCACTTGCCCAGCAGGGGTGGACCCTTACCTCCTACCGGGAGTTCCTCAGGGGACAGTTCCGTCAGCAGCAGCTCTACCAGCAGTTCATGGCGAAGAAGGCCCGGGACCTCAGATCCATCATGGTGGAGGAATCGGAGGTGAGGGAGTTCTTCGAGGAGCAGAGGGACGCCCTGGGCCAGCGCCCTCCCACTGTGGTGTTCGCCCAGGTCATTGTGGTACCCACTCCCTCCGACTCCACCAGGGCGGAAGCCAGAGCGGAGGCGGAAAGGATCCGTGACATGGCCGTGGAAGGCGAGGATTTCGCCGAGCTTGCCCGCCGGTTTTCCCAGGATCCCGGGTCCAGGGATTCGGGGGGAGACCTCGGCTGGTTCCGGAGGGGAGAGATGACGCAGGCATTCGAGGATGCCGCGTTCAACCTGGCCGTGAACCAGATCAGCGCCCCGGTGGAGACCCCTTTCGGATACCACATCATCAAGGTGAATCGCAGGCGGTCCGGGGAGGTCCGGGCCAGCCACATCCTCATTTCTGTGGAGCCGACGCCGGACGACGTGGAACGGGCCGCCCGTGACGCCGAAGAGGTCAAACGCCGCATGGAGGTCGGCGAATCGCCGGGACCCCTGCGGGAGCGCTTCGGGGATCTGGAATCTCCAGACACCCTCCGCGTCCCTTTCGATCGCTTGAGGGAGCTCCCACCCGGCTTCGCCGAGCCTCTGCTGCAATCCGAGCCGGGGCAGATCATTGGACCCATACGGTATGTGGCCAGGGAACAGCCCCGGTTTGGAATCCTCGAAGTCGTTGATGTCCTTGAGGGGGGACCCTACACTCTGGAGGACGAGGATCTTCGGGCCCGGATTCGGGGAGCCATCCAGGAGCAGAAGATGGTGGACAAGATCATGGACGAGCTTCGGTCCAAGACCTATGTCCAGATCCGGATGTGACCAGACCCGAGTCGATGAGGGGGAAGCCGGAGGAGGTTTCCGCGTTGCCCATGCGCATCGCCGTAACCCTCGGAGACCCCCGGGGTATCGGTCCCGAGGTAATGCGAAAAGCGATCCGCTCCGTCACGCCTGAGATCTCTGCCGACGAAATCCTGATCCTGGGCCACTCGGGCTCCGATCCGGGGCTGGCGCCCTTCGAGGCCGTGGGATCCTGGGACGGCACGGAGGCAGGGGCTGGAAGCGTGAGCGCCGCAGCCCTTTGCCGAGGAGTGGAGCTGGCTCTGCTGGGCTCCGTGGGTGCCCTGGTCACGGGCCCGGCCCACAAGCCCGCACTGCGGGCGGCCGGGTGGAACGTGCCCGGGCAGACGGAGATGCTTGGGACCCTCACCGGTGCCGAAGAGGTGGGGATGCTCATGTGCGCCGAGGAGACAGTCCTTGGAGGGCCTCTCCGGGTTCTCCTGGCCACAACCCATCTCCCCCTCAGGGAGGTCTTCAGCCTCCTCTCCCCGAATCTACTGCTTCGACAGAGTCGGCTCCTTGCCCGGGCCCTGGAGAATGATTGGCACATCCCGGGACCCCGGCTCGGACTCTGCGCCATCAACCCTCATGCCGGGGACGGAGGCCTCTTCGGGACAGAGGAGGCCGAAATCCTCCGGCCCGTGGTGGTGCAACTTCAGGAGGAAGGGCTCAGAGCCCAGGGTCCCCTTCCGGCGGACACCGTGTTCCACCGGGCTCTATGCGGGGAACTGGACGCCGTCGTGGCCCCCTATCACGATGTGGGAATGGCAGCCTTCAAGAGCGTCGCCTTCGGGTCCGGGGTGAACGTGACCCTCGGGCTCCCCTTCATACGGACCTCCCCCGACCACGGAACGGCCTTCGATATCGCCGGCAGCGGGAGGGCCCGGGCCGGATCTGCCAGGGCGGCTCTCCGCCTTGCCGCTGATCTCCTGAAGAACCGCTTTGACACCTCAGGGAGGCCCGGATAGCTTGAGATCGCCGTGGAGGAATAGGCTAACCACCCACCTGGTCCAGTGATCAAACTCCTCAACGTCAGCAAGGTCTATAAGAGGACCGGAAGCGCATTGGAGGATCTGACCTTCGAGGTGCCGAAGGGGCAGTTCGTCTTTCTGACGGGCCATTCGGGCTCCGGGAAGTCCACCACCCTCCGGCTGGTACACATGGCGGAACGCCCGACGACGGGTGAGGTCCGAGTGGTTGGCTTCTCCAGCCAGCGGACACCCCCGCGCGAGGTCTGGAAGATCCGCCGCCGGGTGGGGTTCGTCTTTCAGGATTTCCGCCTTCTTCCTGGCCGGACCGCTCTTGAGAACGTAGCCTTTGCCCTGGAGGTGACGGGGGCACCCAGGGGCGAAGTCCGAGCCATGGCCCAACGCCTTCTTTCCAAGGTGGGGCTGTCGGCCAAGGCCGCATCGCCCGTGCACCAGCTGTCCGGCGGAGAGCAGCAACGGGTGACCATCGCCCGGGCCCTGGCGTCCGAGCCCCTGGTCCTCCTGGCCGACGAACCCACCGGAAACCTTGACGACCGGGCCACCCGGGGAGTACTGGATCTATTCTGGCAGATCAACGCGTTGGGGATGGCCGTGATCATGGCCACCCACGACCTGGAATTGATCCGAAGCTACCCGGCAGCCCGGGTGTTGGAGCTCGACCAGGGACGATTGGTCTTCGACTCCCACCAACCCGCGGGGGGGCGGTAGCATGGGCCGCACGGTCCGGGAGGCGGCCCTGGGCTTCCGGAGGGCGCCCCTCCTCACCGGTCTGTCGGCTCTCATGGTGGGACTCGCCCTCTTTGTCCTGGGCCTCTTTTCCCTCGTGACCCACAATATCCGCTCGGCTGTGGCCGACCTCGAGGAGCGTGTGGAGGTGGTGGCCTACCTGAGGGAGACCGCCCAACCGGCTGAGATCGAGTCTGCAATTCAGACCCTGGGCGCCCTACCCGGGGTGGAGGAGGTACGGTTCTTCTCCAAGGCCCAGGCTCTGGAGCGAGCCAGGCAGGAGCTGCCGGAGATCGCGGAGGTCTCGGCGGACCTGGCAGTCAACCCGTTCCCGGCCTCCCTGGAGATCCGGTTCCTACCCGGGAGCCCGACCGCCGAGTCCGTGGGAGCCGTGGCGGCTGCGGCCTCCGGGTTCCCCTTCGTTGAAGACGTCCGGTACGGCCGGGAGTGGGTGGAGCGGCTCTTCCTTTTGCGCAGGATCGGAGCCATTACGACCCTGATCCTGGGAGGAGCCTTCGCGATAGTGGCGACACTCATCATTGGAACAGCTATCCGAATCGCCGTCTTCGCCCGGAGGGACGAGATCTTCATCATGCGTCTGGTGGGGGCTCGTGACAGTCTCATTCGCCGCCCTCTTCTCTTGGAGGGCGCCGTGACGGGGCTCATGGGAGGAACCCTGGCCGCACTCCTCACCTGGGGTGCGTACCAGGCCGTGTACCACCTCCTATTCAAATTGGAGTGGATTCCCCCCGGCTGGATGTGGGGCGGCTTGCTCCTGGGCGTACTTTTCGGGGCCATGGCCAGCAACCTTGCTGTGCGCCGCCATCTCAAGGAGGTGTGAGGGGGTGCTGCATCGTCTCTTTCCAGCCCTCATGGGAGTGGCCTTCCTCCTTTTGGCCGCCCCCGTGGTTGCCCAGGATCCGACCCTTCAGAGGCAGATCCTGGAAAGCCAGAGAAGGCTTGAGGCCATCCGGGAGGAACGGGCCCGTCTCCACGAGGAAATGGAACGGATTCAGCGGCAGGTGAGAAGCGCCTCTACGGAGCTCCGAAACATCGAGCAGCAGCTCAGCGCTTCCAGGGCCGTCCTGGCGGAGATCGACTTCCAGGCCGAGGCCACTGCCGACCAGGTCCAGCAGACCACCGCTCAACTCCTGAAAACCCGGGAAGAGCTCCGGGAGTCCCAGGCGATCCTGCATCGAAGGGTTCGGGAGATCTACAAGAGAGGGCCGCTGCACTCCCTACAGGTGCTGCTGGGCGCCGACTCTTTCGCAAACCTGCTCAGTCGCTACCGATACCTGGAAATCATCGCCTCCTACGATCGCAACCTCGTGGACCGGGTGACGAGATTGGAGGAGGCACTGGATCTCCACAACCGCCAGTTGGAGCAGAGCCTGGCGGAGCTGGGCCGGCTCCGGCAGGCCAAGCTCGGCGAGGTTGCGGAGTTCCGGGTGGTGGAGCGAGGAAGGCAGGACGCCCTGGCCAGATTCCAGGACCGGGAACGGCAGACGCAGAGCCGTCTGCAACAACTCGAAGCTGACGAGAGGCGGATGACGGATCTCATCGCCGACCTGGAGCGACGGCGCCTGGAGGAGGAACGCCGCCGGGCCCTGGCAGGCATGGGCCGGGAGGGCCCCAGCACCCTCTCGGGCGCCGACGCCGGATCCCTGGACTGGCCGGTGGAGGGGGAGATCCTCTACCGTTTCGGCCTGGAGCACAGACCCGATGGAATCGTCCTCCGCTGGAACGGGCTGGGGATACGTGCCCCCGCAGGGACCCCGGTCCGAGCCGTGAGGCGGGGAGAGGTGGTGATGGCAGGGCCCTTCGAGGGATACGGTCCCACAGTGGTCCTGAGCCATGGCGGTGGGTTCTACACCCTCTATCTCTACCTGGAAGAGATCGGGGTTGTGGCGGGACGGACAGTCGAAGCCGGACAGGTAGTTGGCACAGTAGGGGGATCCCAGACGCCCGAGGGACCACGTCTGGAGTTCCAGATCCGGGCCCCAGTGGCAGGAGGAGCGCCTCAGGCCATGGATCCCCTTCAGTGGCTCAAGCCACCCTCGAGGACCCCGTGACCCTCCACCCACACTGGGGCCACCGTTCCCTTCTCACGACCCTGGCCCAAGCCCGTTTGCAGGGCTCGTTACCGGCGGCTCTCCTGATCCACGGAAGCAGGGGCGTGGGGAAGCAGCACCTGGCCCTCTGGTTGGGTCGTCTTCTCCTGTGCGATGCCCCGGCACCATCCGGCCCTTGTGAGGAGTGCGCCAGTTGCCATCTTGCCCTCAAGCTGATCCATCCGGACCTCCACTGGTACTTCCCCCTTCCCCGGCCCAAGGCAGCCTCCACCCCCGAGAAGCTGGCCGAAGCTCTTGAAACGGCCCGAGGGGAAGCTCTCCAGGAAATCCGTGGGAATCCCCTCAGGCCCATCCCGGTGGGTGAGGCTCGCAGCCTCTACCTGGCGGCAGCCCGGCACCTGCGCCGCCAGGCCCAGCGTCGACCCACCCGCAGCGATACGCAGGTCTTCGTCATCTCCGACGCTGAAACTCTGGCCCCCCAGGAAGCGAGCTCCGAGGCGGCCAATGCCCTCCTCAAGGTCCTGGAGGAGCCACCCCGGGGCACGAGCTTGATCCTGACCTCCGGAGAGCCAGGACGCCTTCTGCCGACCATTCGGTCCCGGACCGCCCAGCTCCACCTTCCTCCCCTTTCCGTGGGGGAGGTTACGAGTTTCCTGATCCAGGTTGCCGGAATTGAAGAGGAAGAAGCCCGACGTGTGGCCTCGGCTTCTCAGGGGGCCATCGGGCGAGCCCTGGGCTTTCTCCCGGACGGTGCCGACCCGGGACCCTTCGAGCAGACCCGCACCGCAGCCTGGGACCTGCTCTCGGCGGCCCTGTCCCCGGAACCTGTCTCCAAGTTCCAGACTGCCTCCGCCTTCAAGCCTACCGGGGCCCGAGGGCTCCTGGAGCTACTGAACTTCCTTGAGGAGTGCCTCAGGGATGTGGCCCTGACGGCATCGGGGGGAGGGACCCACGGGTGGAAGCCGGAGGAATCGAAGATCGTGGCGGAGGCCCTCGCCCGGAAGGCCATCCATCCCGCCTCCGTTGTGCTGGCTCTCCGGAAGGTGGCTGAGGCCCGGGTCATGGCCGCCGGGAACGTGAACCCGCAGCTCCTCGTCTTCGGCCTTCTCCACGACCTCGAACGTGAGCTGCTGAGGCCCTGAGGTTATGAGGGCCGGGGGCACACCTGCCACGCCCGGGGCGAGAACCCCCCGCCTCAGCGCTCCGGCAGATGGATCCGCACTTCGTCCCCCGGACGGATGATGGAGTCCCGGGAAAGCCCGTTCCACCGGAGGAGATCCCCCAAAACCACTCTGTGCCTGGCGGCAATGCCCGAGAGGGTGTCTCCTGGCCGCACGCTGTAGACCGTCAGGCCACCGGCACCGGGCAGGTCGGACGCTCCAGCTTGCCGGGCACGAGCCGCCGCCGAGGGAGATCTGGGCACCACCACCCGCTGGCCGATCTGCATGCGCCGTGGTTGGATGGCGGGGTTCGCAGCCTGTAGATCGCCCAGCGAAACCCCGTAGAAACGGGCGATGTGGGTCAAGGTCTGCCCCTGGGCCACTGTGTGCTCCAGGAAGGACACCCGCTCCTCCGGGGGGATGGACCGGATGGCCTCGGCGAACTGTTCCCCGGCGCCCTCCGGCACCCGCATCCGGGTGGCGGCTCCAAACGGGGTGAGGCCACGAAGAAGCTGGGGGTTCAGCTCCTCCAACTCGCCCTGGTCCACTGCGGCGGCTCGGGCCATCACGTCCAGGGAGATGGCGTCAGGGATCTCCACCTCTTCGAAGCGAAAGGGTTCCTGAGGCAGCACGTCCTCGAACCCGTAGGCGACCGGGTCCATGGCGATGCGGGCCGCGGCCAGAAGGCGGGGCACGAAGTCCCGGGTCTCCCTGGGCAGATCGGAAAGAATCTCCAGGAAGAGACCGTCGTGCCCCGGAGAGCTCTGGCCCCTGCGACGCAGGATACGGTCCACACGTCCTGGACCGGCGTTGTAGGCCGCCAGGGCCAGGAACCAGGAGCCAAACTGGTCGTTCAGCTGGGATAGGTAGGCCAGAGCCTTTGGCGTGGACAGGAAGGGATCCCGGCGTTCGTCCACGAAGCTATCCACCCTGAGACCCATGCCACGGGCCGTGAGAGGCATGAATTGCCACAATCCGGAGGCACCTGCCCGACTGTAGGCTCTGGGATTGTACCAGCTCTCCACGATGGGAAGGTAGAGGAGGCTGGCAGGGAGGTCTCCTCGCCGAATCTCCTCCTCCACCATTTCCCGGTATCGGCCCATCCTGGCCAGGCTCGTCCGATAGTAGGAAGCCTCCCGCTCTTGCATGGACTCGATCCACCTCTGCACGCTCGCCTCCATGACGGGGCTCCGGGCCCATGGCGAGTCCAGGATGGGGTCGATAACGACGGGATCGGGGATGCGCTTCGGTATGAAGACGGGCAGTGGCTCCTCTTCCTCCGGAACGAGAATTGGGGGCGGTGGCTCCGAGGGAGGCTCGGCGGGAGGGCTCGAAACCGGTGCCGGAGGAACGCCTACCACAAGGGTTCCACACCCTGCCGCCGTCAGCGCCAGGAGGAGAGCCGCCGCCAGCAAGGCCGGAACCGGACGGGTGAGACGCACCCCTCCTTCGGGCAGGGTGCCGGCGCCGGAGGACCTGGTGAGAGCCATGCACTCGGCCAGGGATCAGGAAGCCAGGACCTGGTCCACGGCCGCGAGAAGCCGGTCAACGGTTTCGTGGGTGGCACCGGCCCCCATGAGGCCGATGCGCCAGATCTTCCCCGTGGCCGGGCCCAGGCCTCCTCCCACCTCGATGTGGAATTCCTCCAGGAGACGTTTGCGGAGAGGTCCTTCCTCCCTTCCTCCCGGGAGGGCGGCGGAGGTCAGCTGGGGGAGCCGATATCCCTCCTGGGCGAACAGCTGGAATCCCCGGTCCAGGAGCTCCGCCTGGAGCCGCCCGCCCACTTCCCTGTGACGGGCGAACCGGGCTTCCAGACCTTCCTCCTCCACGACCATCAACCCTTCAAGGAGGGCGTAGACCATGTTGATGGGGGCCGTATGGTGATACCTGCGCTCGGCGCCCAGGTAGCCGGCGATGAGCCCCACGTCCAGGTACCAGCTCTGGCAGGGGGACTCCCTCTCCTGGATCCTCTGGAGGGCAGCCGGGGAAAAGGTGATGGGGGCCAGCCCGGGCGGTACCCCGAGGCACTTCTGGCTACCGGAGTAACATACGTCGATTCCCCGGCGGTCCACCTCCACCGGGACCCCCCCCAACGAGGTGACGGCATCCACCAGAAAGAGGGTGTCCCGATCCCGCAGGAAAGCGCCCACCTCGTCCAGGGGCTGATGGATCCCCGTGGAGGTCTCGGCGTGAACCAGGGCGGCCAGCCGAGCCCCGGGATGAGCCTCCAGGACCTCAATCATCTCTTCCGGCGGTACGATCTCACCCCAGGGAGCTTCCACCGCCACCACGTCTCCACCCATTCTCCGAGACATCTCCGCGATCCGGGTACCGAACACCCCGTTCACCCCCACCACTACCGTGTCCCCAGGGCCCACGACGTTAACCAGGGCCGCCTCCATGCCCGCAGAACCCGTCCCGGAAACAGGGAAGGTCATCCGGTTTGCCGTTTCGAAGACCCACCTGAGCTTCTGGCTGACGGAGTCCATGAGGGCCAGGAACTGGGGATCCAGGTGGCCAACCGTGGGTCGTGCCATGGCCTCCAGAATGCGCTCCACCACCGGGGAGGGCCCCGGGCCCAGGAGCAATCGGGGTTCGATCTGGTTGCTGTTCATCATCTCTCGAAGTTGGGTTGAAAGAGGGATTGCAGGGCTTCCCGCCAGGGGGCCCCCTCCGTCACCTGCGGTAGTTGGGCGCCTCTCGGGTGATGGTCACGTCGTGGGGATGGGACTCCCTCAAGCCGCCGTTGGTGACCTGGAGAAAGCGGGCCTTCTCCCGGAGCTCCTCCAGGTCGGCTGCGCCGCAGTAGCCCATGCCGCTCCGAAGTCCCCCCACCAGCTGAAAGACGGTATCGGAGAGGGGGCCTTTGTAGGGTACCCTGGCTTCGATCCCCTCCGGAACGAGCTTCTGGGCGCCGGCCTCCGGGTCCTGGAAGTAGCGATCGGCGGAACCCTCCTCCATGGCAGAGAGAGAACCCATGCCCCGGACGATCTTGAAACGCCGACCTTCCAGTAGGAACGCCTCCCCCGGGGATTCCTCGGTCCCGGCGAAGAGAGAGCCCATCATCACAGACCGGGCCCCGGCGGCGAGAGCCTTCACGATGTCCCCGGAGTACCGGATCCCGCCGTCGGCCACGATGGGAATCTGATCCTCCACACCCCGCACCGCCTCCATGATGGCCGTGAGCTGTGGAACCCCGACGCCCGTCACCACCCGGGTGGTGCAGATGGAACCGGGCCCGATTCCCACCTTCACCGCATCTCCACCCCGATCGAGGATGGCCCGGGCGCCCTCCGCCGTGGCCACGTTTCCCGCCATGAGCTGCACCTCCGGAAGAGCAGCTCGGATCCTGGCCAGAGCTTGCAAGACTCCTTCTGAATGGCCATGGGCGGTGTCGATGACCAGGACGTCCGCCCCAGCGTCCACCAGGGCCTTCGCCCTGTCCAGGTCCCTCCGTGAAGCCCCCACGGCCGCCCCCACCCTCAACCGCCCATGCTCGTCCTTGCACGCGTCGGGGAACTGTCTGCGCTTGAAGATGTCCTTCACCGTGATGAGGCCCCTCAGGATCCCTTTCTCGTCCACTACAGGGAGCTTCTCGATGCGGTGGCTGTGGAGCAGTCGCTCGGCCTCCCGCAGGGTGGTTCCCACCGGGACGGTCACGAGGCCCTCGGCCGTCATGACTTCCTTGATGGGCTGATCCAGGTCCGTCTCGAACTGGAGGTCCCGGTTGGTGACGATTCCCAGGAGCTCACCATCCTCCCGGACGATGGGAACCCCGGAGATGGAGAAGCGGGCCATGAGGGCATGGGCCTCCCTCAAGGTCCGCTCAGGTCCCAAGGTGATGGGGTTCAGGATCATCCCGCTCTCGGACCGCTTGACCCGGTCCACCTCAGAGGCCTGCCGGTCCACTGGCATGTTCTTGTGGATGATCCCTATGCCGCCCTCCCGGGCCATGGCGATGGCCATCTGGCTCTCGGTGACCGTGTCCATGGCCGCCGAGACGAGGGGGATCTGCAGGGGAATCCCGGCAGTCAGGGAGGATTCGAGAGAGGTATCCCGGGGATGCACCAGGGAATGCCCTGGAACCAACAAGACGTCGTCGAAGGTCAGGGCTTCTCCCAGGATCTTTTCCTTCACTCCCAATACCTCCGCCATGATCCACCTTCCCCGGATGTCAGGGTCTTCAGGGTATTCCTATGACGAGCGCCCGCCGTCACAAGCCACCGATATCCGGAGCCGAAACCAGCGGGCGCGAGGTCCGAGGCGCAATCGTCGGGCCGTTCCATAGGCCATGATATTCCACGGCCCGGAACCGTGTCAACCCGGCTCCTCGTCCCGGGGGGAGCGGTCTCCCACCTTGCCGGGGGAGGCGGGACCAGGGTCTTCATCCCTGCTGCGACGCCCCTCGCGCATCCCGGTGTCACTCTTCTGGGTCCTGGAGCGACGGTGGCTGGACCGGGAGCCGGAATGGGCATCTCTACCCTCGTGGGAGCCGTTCAGCTCCCCAAGGAGCTCCTTTCCGACGTTGGAGATGTTCGACAGGACCTTGTCGGCAGCCGATATGAGCTGGAAGGCCTCCCGGAGGCTCGAAGGGCTCACGGCCCGGCGGCGAAGCTGGTCTTCCAGCTTCTCTGCGAGGCCCTGCAGGCTCGAGGTCTCGGCCGAGATCTCTCGAGCGTACTTGGACTCCAGGAACTCGATGTAGTCAAGGATCTGATAGACCTGCTCCTCGGGCAGGCTCTCCAGCTTCCGGAGAACCCGGGTCCTTAGAACGTCGTGCATGACGAGAGCTCCTCGTGGGGCGAGTGACGTCGAGGCCAATGATAACACTCCTCTCAGCGTCCAGGGGAGGCCGCACCGGAGCAACGCTCGAGGATTCACGGGCCCTGGACCTCCGGGATGGGGCCGGGTTTGGCCCTCCAACCGCCACCGGCCGTGGATCTTGAGCCTGTTTGTTGGTCAGACTAGGTTATTGCTCACCATTCCCGAGTTCCCTCCCGGCCTCCATACCACCAGGGCCGGCATCCCTTCACCCGGGCCGGACCGCCAGACGGAAGACCGTGGAAATCCCAGCCACATTTTCCAGCTCCATCCCTCGTCCGCCTGGAGACCCCTCATCTCCTCCACCCACCCAACTGGAAGCGACGGGGGAATCGGCGGGCCGCACCTGGCAACCCCTGGCCCTCTCGGCAGCGTCCTGTGCCCTCCTGGGCCTGGTGGGAGCCGGGGCGGAGATCATTCTGGACGCCCCCAGGTTCGCCCTCATCTCCTACATTCTGGCCTACGTGGCAGGGGGTTGGGAGGCCACCTGGAAGGCACTGAGAGCCATGGTCAAGGGAAGGTTGGAGGTGGATCTTCTCATGGTCATGGCCGCCGGGGGGGCCGCTTTCCTGGATCACTGGGCAGAGGGAGTCATACTCCTCTTCCTCTTCTCCCTGGGAAACCCCCTGGAGGCCTTCGCCTTCGGAAGAACACGAAGGTCCATCCAGGCTCTCATGCGCCTGCGCCCCGATTCGGCCGCCAGGCTGGAGGGGGACGCTGAGTCAGAGGTTCCCGTGAACGCACTGGAACCCGGCGACCTGGTAAGGGTGCGCCCGGGCGACAGGATCCCGGTGGACGGGACGGTGATAGCAGGCGAGTCGCCCGTGGACGAGTCGACCCTCACGGGGGAGTCTCTGCCTCAACGGAAGCGAGTGGGAGACGAGGTCTTCGCCGGCACCTTGAACAGTTCGGGCACCCTGGACATCCGGGTGACCAGGACGTCGGGACAAACCACCCTGGCCCGGATCATACGCATGGTGGAAGAGGCCAGGGAAGCTCAGGCCCCGGTCCAGAGTTGGATCGAACGGACGGAGAGCACCTATGCCGGTGTGATCATCCTGGGGGC
Organism: Gemmatimonadota bacterium; assembly: GCA_003564295.1. Taxonomy (GTDB): domain Bacteria; phylum Gemmatimonadota; class Gemmatimonadetes; order Longimicrobiales; family Gaopeijiaceae; genus PXFI01. Next base: position 18,846 of record PXFI01000221.1, read on the forward strand.
CCTGGGAGCGGTGCTCCTGCCCGTGGCAACCCTGGGGTGGAGCTTTGACGATGCCTTCTACAGGGCCATGACCCTCCTGGTGGTGGCTTCACCCTGTGCCCTGGTGATCTCCATTCCGGCCACCATCGTCTCCGCCGTCTCTAACGGCGCCAGAAGCGGAATCCTGTTCAAGGGCGGCGCCTACCTGGATGCACTGGCAGGGATCAAGGTGGTGGCCTTCGACAAGACCGGGACCCTGACCCAGGGGCGTCCCGAGGTCGCCGGATTCTTTCACCTCCTCAGGAACGAGGGTCCCGGCGAGGTTCTCGTAAGCCCGGAGGTGGCAGCTATCCTGACGCAGCTCCCGGCCCGGGCGTGCCCCGTAATGGATCCCGCCGACGCGTCCCGGGGGAAGTGCCCCGGGCTGGCTCCCGAAGACGAGGACTTCCTGCGCTTGGTAGCGGGTCTGGAGTCCCGGAGCGAGCACCATGTGGCCCAGGCCGTTCTCCGAGCGGTGGAGGCCATGGGGTTGACCGTGCCCCGGCCCAGGCACTTCCGCGCTCTTGCGGGGCGTGGGGTGGAGGGAACGGTGGAAGGCATCCGCCTGACCGTGGGTCGCCGCGAGTGGGTGGAAGAGCGGGTGGGCAAGCCGGTGCCGGACCTTCTCCTCCGCTGGTCGGAGGCCGACGGGAGAGGTGCCGCATCCCCCATCTACGTGGCAGCCAACGGAGCCCATGTGGGCACCCTGGTCATCGCCGACCGGCCCCGGATGGGTGCACGGGAAGCCATGGACGAGCTTCGGAGGTGGGGAGTCGAGAAGATCGTCATGATAACCGGAGACGACCCCCGAACCGCCCGATCCATTGCGAACCAGGTGGGAGTGGATCGGGTGTACTCCAAGCTCCTCCCCCATGAGAAGGTTCGAGTTCTGGAGGAGCTGCGAAGCGAGTGTGGCCCGGTTGCCATGGTGGGGGATGGCGTCAATGATGCACCCGCTCTGGTGACCGCCGACGTGGGCATCGCCCTGGGCGCCGCCGGTACCGATGTCGCTCTGGAGACCGCCGACGTGGTGGTCATGGGAGACGACCTGGGAGGTATTCCCTACGCCCGGAGGCTGAGCCTCCAGGCCAGGAGAATCGTGCTCCAGAACCTGGTCTTCGCCACCGGGGTCATGGGGGCTCTGGTTGTGCTGGCCCTCACGGGCACCATTGGTCTCCCGGCGGGGGTGCTCGGGCACGAGGGGAGCACCATCGTTGTGATCGCCAATGGCCTTCGCCTCTTGCGAGGCCGGAGGAGGACCCCGGGGGGGTCCCTGGATTCCTTTTGACGGAGATCCGGATGTTACCCCTCTTCCAGAGGTGGGCTTCGTCCCTCCTCCCCTCCCGGAGGTCTTTACGAGTCCTTACCCTCACCCCCGGGCGAGCTCGGATCTCCCCCTTCCAGAAGGGGGAGCATGTCTTCTGACGCGAGAATCTGTTCGAACGCCCATGCGGTACTCCAGGCCAGCGCCGTTACGGATGCACTGCCTGCGGCGAGGGCATCCCTGGAGAGCTGCAGCTTGACTCGGTACTCCGTTCTTGCCTGCTCCGGATCGGCACGCAAGCTCCCCAGGCTATACCTGAGGGTCAGTGGGGCCTGATAGCCTGCCGGAAGGAACGCTGAGGCCACCTTGACGAGGCCTGACAGCACCCGCCCCGGGTCCCTTGCACCGGCCAGGGGCGGTCCTTCCACCACCAGCGCCAGGTTTCCCTTGAGGCCGCGGCTCGTCTCGTCCAGGAACACGTCGATGCTTACCCAATCGGGCAGGTCGTCCCTGTGGTAGAAGAGATAGGCGCTGCGCGTGGAGTCACCAGCCCATCTGCCTTCGAACTCGTAGCTGGTGGTCTTCTGGAGGCCCGAGAGCCTCCAGCCCGCCTCCTGGAGGCCCGCCCGAATCGCCTCCAGTAAGGGCTCCAGTGTCAGCAAAGGCTCAGAATCGGTACCTCGGTTCATGGAGTCACTCCTCCTCGGGCACCCTGCCCGGGACGGTCTTATTAAGAATCAATATTGACTACTCATCCAGTCCTGCTAGCTTCTTCTGGTGAGTTGGCCACCGGCCTCGCGGGCGATTGAGAAGGATGAAAGGCGACGGCTGGGGCTCTTCAGATCGGCATGGCGTCCTTCAAAGCGTCCGGAGACCCTCCGGTTCCATGATGTCTTCCCCGGAATCCTCCAATGTACGCCTTCGGCGAGCCCTTGAAACCGCCGGCTACCGTTTCACGGAGCAACGAGCGGCAGTCTACCGCTTCCTCTGTGGTACGGCCAGTCACCCGAGCGCCGACGAGGTGTTCCAGCAAGTGAGGGCCCAGGTCCCGGGAATATCCCTTGCCACGGTCTACAAGAGCCTGGAGACCCTGGTCAATTGCGGCCTGGCGGCCAAGCTCACCTATGGCGACGGGTCGGCCCGGTACGATGGCAGGACCGACCCCCACCATCACGCTCGCTGTGTTTCCTGTGACAGGGTGATGGACGCCCCCGGTCGCATCCCCGACCAGGACCTGGATACGCTGGGCCAGGGATTGGACGGATTCTTCCTGGTGGGCTATCGTCTTGAGTTGACGGGTTTCTGCGAGAACTGCCGCCCTCTGGAAGAAGACGGCAGCTCAGCAGGCGCCATGAACTGACTCCGGGCAAGGGGTCGCCACCTCCTCTCTCCACGGGAGCCATGGATTCCGAAAGATCTCGCAATCCCAGACCCTCGGCACTGCTCCTTCTGGCCTCGGCAAGTGCCCTGCTGGTGCTGGCCGCCGCTGGCCCCGGCTTCTCCGTCGCCGACCCCGGGCATCCTCCTGGCCCGGTCGCCCACGAGACAGCGCCGCCGGTGGCCCCTTTCTCTTCTCTTCCGACCACCGGGGAGCCTTTTGGCCGGGAAGTCCTGGAGCCCGAGATCCTGGAGCTCCGGCTGCATTTCGACGACATCCTCATCTCCACCGGAAACCGCCTTGGTCGCTGGGCTGTGCTCGCCGTATCACTGGATCGGGGAGATACCCTCCTCTCCATCGACCCCGAGGCCCTCATGGTGCCGGCCTCCAACGTGAAGCTCTTCACCACCGCCGCCGCCTTCTATCATCTGGGGCCCGATTTCCGGTACCACACCTTCCTGCTGGCCGACGGTCCCCAACACGGGGAGGCTCTGGCAGGTGACCTGATCCTCTACGGAACTGGGGATCCCACCCTCTCAAGGCGGTTTCATCCTTCCGAGACTGCGCCCCTGGACTCCCTGGCAAGCCAGATCCTGAAGCATGGGATCAGGGAGATCCGCGGCGACCTGGTGGTGGATGGAAGCTTCTTCCAGGGTCCGGACCTGCACCCGGACTGGGACCCCGGGGATCTCAACAACGCTTTCGCGGCTCCCGTAGCGAGTCTCGGCTTCAACGAAAACCTCGTCACGGTAAGGGTGAACCCGGGCAACTTGGCCGGGGGGCCGGCCCGGGTGCAACTGGATCCCTACGGATCCGGCCTGGACGTCCTGAACCTCACCCGGACCGTTCCGGCGGGTTCCAGGTCGAGGGTCTGGCTACTCAGAAACACGCCGTGGGACCCCGTCGGGATCGAAGGAGAGATGCCGCTGGGCAATCCCAGCATCTGGAGAAGCCTCCCCGTCCCGGACCCTCTCCTCTTCACTGGGCTCCAGCTCAAGCAAGCCCTTGAATCCCGGGGGATCAGGATCCAGGGCACAGTCGTGGTGAACCGTGACACTGATACCTCCCGGCTGTGCAAGGCCTCCGTTCTCGGGGCGGAGGGAGGGATCCCTGCTCCCAGGATCCTGGGCTCCCTAACCTCTCCTCCTCTCCTGGAGATCCTCCGGGTGGTCAACAAGAGGAGCAACAACCTTTTCGCCGAGTCGGTGGTCAAGACCCTGGGGCGGACGGTTCTGGGCGACGGTTCCTTTGCCGGAGGTCAGCGGGTCGTGGAGGATTTCCTGGTACGGCAAGTCGGGGTGGAGCAAGACAGGATCCACGTTCGGGACGGCTCCGGCCTTTCGATGGGCAACAGAGCGTCCGCCGGCTCCCTTCTCCAGGTCCTGGAGTTCATGGCCACCTCGCCATGGTGGGAGGACTTCTGGAGCACACTTCCCGAGGCCGGCGTCCGGGAAGAGTTGAGAAGGATGTTCCGGACTCCCGCAGAAAGGAACCTGCGTGCGAAGACGGGAACGCTGAATGGCGTGTCGGCTTTGTCGGGGTTGGTGACGACCCAGGGCGGGGAGCGGATCGCCTTCAGCATCCTCTCCAATGAGGTGGCATCGGAGCACCGGGCCAAGAGGGCCGAAGACCAACTGGCCATCCGGCTGGCTTCCCTCATGCGTCCAATGCCCCGATCCTCTCCCTGACCGGGGCTTCTTCCGTCCCGGGCCCTTCAGCCGACGGGCCCCGAGCCCAGTTCTTTCCGGTGCATGACCTCCGGGAACTCGTAATAGAGGACCCCTTCTTCTGAGATATCGGAGCGCACCCTGAAGCCGTCATCCATGGAGATCAGGATCTTCTCCGCTCCGGGGATGGACAGGTTCAGCTCCGCCGCCACCTCTGTCACCGTCAGGATCCCTCCTTTCAGCGTGGCCAGACGCAGCACCTTCTGCTGCAGCCTCTGCATCAGGGCCTTTCTTCGCTCGTTGAGACCCTTGAGTCCCCACCAGAAGGAAGCCGTACCGGTGGCCCCCATCACGCTCCCGACGGCTATGGCTACCGCCTCGGCCTCTACGATGCCCACCACCACCAGGAGGGTGGCCAGGAGGATCAGGCCCACGCCGAAGATCCTGCGGAAGAGGCCTGCCCTGGGAAGGGGGGGGTCGGCACCGGCACCCACCAGGGCCGGAGCCCTTCCTTCGGGAACCGGCGGGAGGGCATAGGAGAAATGGTGCCAGGCAAGACCACAGTTGGGGCAGATGATCCTGTTTCGCCGAAAAGCCCAGTAGGCGAGGCCTCCCAGGCCGTAAGTGAAGAGGCTGACCCCGATGAGTAGAGCCACGTGGGACGCCCGCCTGAAGTAGGGGATCCCATCCCCCTGGTACCCGCAGCGAGGGCACCGCCGCAGGGTAGTGGTCATAGGAGTCCAGGTGGACACGGCGACGCCACAGGTGGGACACCGGTTTGTGCCGGGCTCAAGTGTTTCGCCGCACGTGGAGCAACGCATGGTCTTCGGCCCTCGCGTGGAGATACGCATGTCCTTTCTGGTTCTCTACGATAACTCCCGGCAGAAGATTCACCAGACCCGACCCAGGAAGCGCCTTCCCTCAGGTTGGGAGAAGGTCAAGACCACTACCGAAGGCGAACCACCAGGAGTTGCAGCTTCATGGCCGGCTCCGGTGGCCGGCCCTCGGGTCCCGCCACGCTCAACGCCAGACCTCCGGAGTCGGCGGGAGGAGTAGTGATGAAGAAATCGGGAGCAGAGGACCAGAGGGAGCCGTTGTGCAGAAAGGAGGAGGGGCCAAATACCCTGGGGCTCAGGGGATAGCTCCCATCGAATCCGGACAGTGCCGCCCTGAGGTTCACCCCCGGGACCTGCAGGTGGGGGCGCACCGGAATTCCGGTACCATCCAGGTAGAGAGCCCCCGTCCAATCTGCCATGAGGCTTTCCCAGCTCCGGCCCACAGCGGTGGTGAGGTTCGCGACACCGGTGAGCGTAGAGGCCGTGACACGCTCGAGCAACTTCTCTTGCCCCCCTTGTCCGGAAAGCTGCTTCAGAAGAAGCCAGCCTGCGCCTCGCTCGGCCAGGGTTCCGGGGGGAAGGGAGGCCAGCACGCTCACCTGGCTCGGATTCAGCAGGAATCTCCGAGCTCGGCCCCAGTTCCCGACCTGATACAGGTAGGCCCTGTGGGACCTGCCGGCCTGAGCAAAGGCCATCCCCACCAGGTCTTCGGCCATCTGGGCCAATGCCTCGGAGAGCCAGAGTGCTTCCTGGCTGGAAGCCCCCCCCACGAGAATTCTCTGATTGAAATGGATCATGTGCTGGAACTCGTGGGCCAGAACGGGCGGCAAGGTCTCCATGACGAGGGCTCGGGAGAGGACAGGCCCTTCCCTGCCCGTCGGGTCGGGAACGAGACCATAGATGATTTCGGCCTCGTTGCTGCCAGTTCTCCCCTTCAGGAGATCCAGGCCAAAGAAGAACCCTCCCACGAACCCTTCGTATTCGGGGGCCGTGAGGCGGTTCACCCCCGGGGTCAGGAGAAGCACCACACGTCCGTTCCCATCCACATCCGATTCCTGACCGAAGGCCCTGGTGACCGTAGGATACGCGAAATCGTCGAACTCCGTTGCCAGGTCCACCAGGTCCGAATCGGTGAAGCCTGCCGGCGGAGAATCCTCGTCTACGAAGACCAGGAGCCTATGGCTGATGTGCCGGAGCTGGGCCGTAATCCTGTCGAAGGTGTGGTCTCGGGTCAGGACGTTGAACTCCCGGATGTCCCCCACCGCCGGGGCTCGAGCAGGAACCCCCACATGGGGCACGTGCTGGTGGACCGGGGGAGGAGGCAGCGGATCCTCCCCGGCAATGAGGCGATCCTCCAGGACCCGAAGCCGTCGCTTCCAGAGCTCCTGAGCACCAAGGTCGGAACCCGGCGGGTGCCGATGAATCAGATCGGGACCTGTGCCCTCCCACGCCGCCGCCGACGGAAGCCTGCCGTCCGCGGTCAACCCCACCAGCGAGAACTGGTGCACGCCCCCCCCCAACGTGCTGGTGGAGTGGGGAACCACCAGGTAGACGGTCCCGGGGACCGACGGAAGGTGAAGGCAGGTCAGGCCATCGGCAACGTCCAGCACAAGATCTTCGCCGAGGGAGAGGAAGAGGCCGCCCTCCTGTCCTTCCACCCGCAACGGCAGGCCGGGTGTGGACAGGGTCCCGATCTGGACCCTGACCGCTACTTCCATGTTGGGAAGACACGAAGGAACCTCCACCCGGAGCTCCGTGGAGGAGGCCGAGATTACCTGGCCCCGGATCCGGGAGAAAGTCACCACGTTCTGCTCCCGATTGGAGCTGAAGCTGTTCCCTTTCAGGAGGATGGTGTCACCTACGTGTACCGGCGACGAGGGAACCACGCTGAGCTCGGGCACCAGGATGGCTTGGGCTTGGAAGTCTGCGGGGGAGGATTTCCCCCCCGCTACCGACGCCCTCACCAGATAGGTGCCCAGGGCCGACCCCAGGGTCAGGTGAGCGGAAGCCATGCCTTCAGAGTCGGTGAAGTCGGACAGGGGCTCCACCCGGGCGCCCGAACCGCCCAGCACCTGCCACCTTACTCTCAGCCTCTCCATCCCCCGCCCGGTGTTCACGTCCTGGATTCGGACCGTCAGGGGAAGGGGCAGGAGGGCGCCGGGCTCCGCAGCCTGGGCATCCCCCTGGACAATGACGATCTCCAGATCGGACGGATCGGGAGCGGTGGGGCCCCCATCACGGCAAGAGGGTAGAAGAACCCCGAGAAAGGACAGGAGGATCAGGAGGGGTGGAACGACGAGAGTCGGATTCCGTCGCAACCTCCATCGAGCGTTCGTGGCGTCGGTCACCCTCTTGACTATTCGTCCTCTCTGAGGCGAGTCAGCTCCAAGAGTTCCAGAACGGGGTTCCGGGTAAGGGCAGCCGCCCCGGTACGAATCCGCCCCACGATTCGGATACGCTCCAGAGGGATTAGACCCTCAACCTCTCCGAGACGTTCCGGAGGCACTGCCACATACACGAAGGTACCACCCGGGGACGCAGCTCTCGTCAGAAGAAAAGGCTCTCCCTCGAAGAAATCGGTACGGATTCTCTCCGCCCGCTCAGTGGAGATGAACTGGAGATCCCAGGCCACCACTCGGCCCACGTGGCCCCCCGGCTCCCGAACCACCTCTTCGAGCGTAACCTCTGAGGGAGAGGCCGACAGGGAGGAATCAGCTTGCTCACCGGCCGGGGCCCAGCTCCAGCCCTCCAGGCGCACCCTCACCCAGTTACCCTCTCTGGCCAGAACCCTCAGATCGGCTCCGGGCCGCGTCCGGGCCAGCGTGTCCCCGTCGGGGCCCGACAGGACCGAGACTCCCCCGGGCCCACTCCGCCACCATCCCTCTCCGGGCACTCCTTCTACTCCGGGGGGAGCAGGATCGGCGGCCGCGGGGGCCGCCGTGGAGAGCGCCACGGAGGCTCGCCACACCCAGGCGACACGCCGCACCCGTGTCCATCCCGGCACTGATTCCAACTCCTCCAGGAGAGCTCCCGCCAGGAGCTGGGCCACGATGGTCCCCGCAGGCTCAGCTCGAAGGTTCTCCTGTGGGGTCGCCGAAACGGCCAGGTCGAATCCCATGCGGTCGGTGGTGCGGATGGACTGGGTCCAGATCCATCCCCCGACCTCCACCCTGACCCATTGTTCCTGGACCTGGAGGACGGGAAAGGAGGTGCCGGCCACCAGGCGGCCCAGAACCACGCCTTGTGGCTCGGCCCGAAGGTTTTCCTCCACCCGGAGAGTGGCTGTGTCTTGTCCCCAGGCCCCCCGGGCCCCTGGGGCCACCAGAAGAAGTACAGTGGCCAGGGACCGGGCGGAGAAAAGCATCAACGCTCGAATCTGATCCTTCATAACTGAAACGAAGGTGGTCCGAAAAGTGTTAAAGGTGAGGACACGGCCCTTCAAGGGCCCAACGTGAATCTGCTCCGGGTTTCCGGAGCCGTCAATTCCGGCGATCTTTTTCTTTCAGGGTCGGCCCGCAGCCCCTGGCTTGCGGGAGCCGTGAATCTCCTCCAGCCGGGGGCTCGAGGGCCCCGGAATCCGCACCATGATGCCACGAATCCCGAACTTGGCGCTCCTGTGCCTCTGGCTACTGGCCGGTTTCTGGCCGTCGGTGGCCCTGGGGCAGACCGTCCCTTCCCCCTACCGGTTCATCGAGAACCGCCACGAAGCCGGCATCGTCGTTGGGCACGTGAGCCCCGGCACGGGCCGCTTCGGCTACGGCCCCGCTCCCGGAGGATCCCTGGGGTTGCGCTATGGAGTCCGCCTCGGAGGCCCCTTCGCCCTGGACGCCGTGCTATCCTACCTGCCCACGACCCGGGACATCATCGATCCCAGCCGGGTTGAAGGGGACCGAGTGGTGGGGAAGACAGACGCCTGGATCGCGACGCTGGACGCCCGCCTTCGCTTCAACCTGACGGGTGACCGCACCTGGCGCGGCCTGAGTCCCTTCGCCTTTGCCGGACTCGGTGGCGCCATCGACACAAGAGGTGTTACCGACCGGGAAAGAGAGCTTCTGGAACTGGAGACCGACCGCTTCCATTTCCGGCCGACCTTTCTGGGCGTCCTGGGCTCCGGAATCGCATGGTATCCCTCGGAACGGCTCATGTTCAGGGCAGACGCTTCCGTGGTTATGTGGCGGTTGAGGACTCCCCTGGGGTTCAGGAGCCCTGAGCGGGAGTTCGTGGGGGTGGGAGAGAATGAGTGGGTGAGCGGACCGTCCTTCACTCTCGGGGCGGCATTTCGCTTCTGAGCCCCTCCCCCTCCACCGGGCCCGATCATGACCCACTCGCTGCCCCGAGCCCGGGAGGCGCCGACTCCGGACCCCTCCGCCTGGGATGGGGCGGAGCGCTCTCACCACGTCGCACAGAAGAGAATCCGGGCATCTGGCATGACGGGGCGAAGCAGAGGCCTTCTCGTCCTCTGCCTCGGGCTGGGCCTGAGCCTGGCCTCGAGCGGGTGCATGTTCCCCCGCTGGCCCGTGGAGGGTCCCGTCACCTCGGCCTACGGCCTTCGATTCAGGGGGATCAAGCCGGGTCTCCATCGGGGAGTCGACATCGGCGTCCCTGACGGAACGGAGATCCGGGCCATGGCCCGGGGGAGGGTCCGCTTCGCCGGCACCATGAGGAGTTATGGGTTGGTGGTGTGGCTGGACCACCCCGGAGAGGTCCTCACCGTGTATGGACATCTCTCGGCCATCCACGTCCGGGCTGGAGAATCGGTGCGGGGCGGACAAGTCATCGGCTTGAGCGGGCGCTCGGGCGACGTCACCGGACCCCACCTGCACTTCGAGGTCTGGCGCCGGGGCCGGCAGGTTGATCCGGTACCCTTCCTGGGCGGATTCCCCCGGAGAGGGAGGAGGTAGCCCTCAGTCGCCGGCCTTCAGCTTCCTGACCTCCTGGGCGAGGCGCGGGACAATCTCCAGGACATCCCCCACGATCCCGTAGTCTGCCACCTGGAAGATGGGAGCCGACGCATCCTTGTTCACGGCCACGATGGTCTGGGCGGTCCTCATCCCCGCGAGGTGCTGGATGGCCCCCGAGATCCCCAGGGCAATATACAGTTTCGGTGCCACCGTCTTACCGGTCTGGCCTACCTGTTCACCGTGGGGCCTCCACCCCGCATCCACCACGGCCCGGGACGCCCCAAGGGCGGCATCGCTGCCCAGAGCCTCCCGCAGGTCCTCCAGGACCTCCCAGTTCTCGGGCCCCTTCATGCCACGACCCCCCGTGACCACGATGGACGCCTCGGCAACGTCCTTGGATTCCCCGCCGCTGGCCTGGAATTCCTTGATCCGCACTCCCTGAGAGCCGGAATCCAGGCCCTGGGGAGCGAAGGCTTCCACCGTCCCCGGCGCCTCCCGCTCCCTGGCCTGGAACACGTTGGGTCGGATGCTCAGCAGGACCGGAGAAGCGGAAAAGGCCACCGTAGCGAACGCCTTTCCCGAGAAGACAGGCCTGACAGCCGTCACCGTACCGTCCACCACATCGTACCCTGTCACGTCCGACGCCAGGGGCACGTCCAGCATGGCAGCCACCCTGGGGGCCAGGTCCTTGCCCTGCGCCGTGGCACCGAAAACCACCGCTTCATACCCACCGCTCTTCACGGCCTCGGTCACCGCCACGGCATAGCGGTGGGGATGATAGTCCGACAGGAGGTCCGCCTCACCCAGGAGGCTCTTCTCGGCCCCGAAGCGGCCAAGCTCGGAGGCGGCCTGGGAGATGCCCGGCGGTCCCAGCAACAGGGCGTGGACGGAGCCTCCCAGCTTCTCTCCGAGGCCCACGGCCGCGGTGACCCCCTCCCGTGACACCCCACGGAGCTTCCCATCTCTCTGCTCAACGACGGCGAGGACGTCAGCCATCTCCCTCTCCCTTATTCTTCTGCCGGTTCAAGGTCCTCCAGGCCGGAGTCCCAAACGGGAAATCCTTCCGGCTTGGAGAGTCGGTTTCCTACAACGCCTTGGCTTCCTCCCTGAGGAGCCGCACCAGCTCCGTCACAGCATCAGGGCCTTCCCCCACGATCCTCCCCGCAGGACGTTCCGGCGGGTAGGCCAGCTCCTTCACCATCAGGCGGGTCTCGGCACCCTGGGCGGCCTTCGTCTCCAGGGGCTTTCGCTTCGCCGCCATGATGCCCTTGAGGGACGCATACCGAGGCTCCACCTTCCCTTTGGTCATGGTGATGACCGCCGGAAGATCCAATTCCAGGACCTCAAGCCCTCCCTCTACCTCCCGGTGGCAGGTGGCGATCTCGCCCTCGACCTGAAACTCCGAAACGGCCGTTGCGCAGGGCAGCCCCAGGATGGTGGCCGCCATGGGACCCACCTGCTGCTGGTCCATGTCGGCACCCTTCATACCGAAGAGGATCAGAGAGGCATCCATCTCCTTCAGCTCGGCCGCCAGAACCTTCGCCGTAGCCAGGCCATCCGCGCCCGGATCACCCTGGAGGAGGACGGCCCGGTCCGCCCCCATGGCCAGACCCTGCCGGAGGGTTTCCTGGGTTTTCTCTCCGCCCAGGGAAAGGAGAGCCACCTCCCCATCACCCCGGGACTCCTTGAGCTGCAGGGCCGCTTCCAGGGCGAACTCGTCATAGGGGCTCATGGTGAATTTCACGCCACTTGGATCGATGGAGACCCCGTCCTCGCCCAGCCGGATCCTGGTCTCGGTGTCGGGGGTCCGTTTGATGCAGACGACTATGTTCAAGGCTTCACTCCATGAAGTGGAGGATCGACGAACAGAACCGGCCGCAATCTAGGGCGACGGGAGCGAGCGTTCAACTCAGCGGGGTACAGAGCACTGCCGGGGTCAGAGAGTCGCTCCCAGGAGGACAAAGGCCACCGTCGCCACCGCACCCGCCGTGAGGGCATAGGGCAGCTGGGTTCGTACATGATCGATATGGTCGGTGGCGGAGGCCATGGACGAGATGATGGTGGTGTCGCTGATGGGGGAGGAATGATCCCCGAAGATCCCTCCTGAGAGGGAGGCTGCCACGAAGGGTGCGAGAGGCAGACCCATGGCCTCCGCGGCCGGAACGGCGATGGGGAGCATGATGGCAAAAGTGCCCCAGGAGGAGCCGATGGAGAAGGCGATTCCCGCCCCCACCAGGAAGACCAGGGGAAGAAAGACCATGGGCGGGAGGACGCCATGGGTCACCTGGGCCACGTACTCTCCCGTTCCCAGGGCCCTGGCCACGGACCCCAGGGCCAGAGCCAGGAGGAGGATGAGGGCCATGGGGACCAACCCCCCCGCTCCCTTGAGGCCGGTCCGGGTGAGCTCGTCCAGGGAGGCCCCCCGCTGGACCAGGAGCAGAATCCAGGCCGCTCCAAGACCCGACAGGACGGCCCAGAGGACGCTGGTGGAGCCCGACCCTTCCATGAGGTTTCCGTCCCCTGTTATGAAGAGGGAAAGGGGCATCATGAGGACCATGACCCCGATGGGCACCACCATGTTGAAGGCCCTGGGAGGGATCTTCTCGTTGGGTTTCGGCGAAAGGATGGACTCGTCCATGAGCGGCTTCGCATTCGGCCAGAGGATCTGTCCACCCCTGGTCCGCTTCTCGGCCTTCTTCATGGGCCCGATGTCGAACCCCCAATAGGCCGCAGCCAGGGCCAGTGCCAGAGCTCCCATTGCGTAGAAATTCAGGATAACCGCCGACAGGAACACCCTCACCGGATTCTCCACACCCAGCCCGGAAAGGATGCCCAGGTTGTAGGCTCCCCATGCGTTCAAGGGAATCATGATGCAGATGGGAGCCGAAGCCGAGTCGATGATGTAGGCCAGCTTCTCCCGGGAGATCTTGAACCGGTCGAAGAGGGGGCGGGCCACCGATCCCGCCACCAGGACGTTGATGTTGGATTCGATGAAGAGGGTGACGCCGGCCATCCAGGCCAGGAGCCGAGCCCTTCGCGGGGTGGTGACCCACCGCCGGCTTTCCAGGAACTTAACGAACCCCCGGACCCCACCCGACGCCTCCACGGTGGCGATGAGGGCCCCGATGACCAGGGTGAACAGGATGACCTTGGCATCGCCCGGATTCGCCAGCACACCCACGGCTCCGTCGATGGACCGGACCAGGCCCACGCCAGGGTTCCACCCCTCCAGGATCGTCCATCCCAGCCAGACTCCACCAGCCAGTGAGAGATAGACCTGTCGTGAGATGATGGCCAGCGAGATTGCCAGGACGGGTGGCAGGAGAGAAATCCAGGTGGGTTCGGTCATCTGCGCTCAGACTCCGTGCTGTGTCATGGTGGAGGCTCCTGTCGGGGACCACGGGAGACCTCCGGGTGCCTCCGAAGGTAGAACCGAAGAGGCCAGTCCGCAGCCTTCGCGACTCCGATTCTCCCGGATACGGCCACCGCCTCTTCCCCCACACGCCACCCCCGCAGGAGTTGAAGAGGGGGATGGGCCAGGGAGTGGCCGTCCAGGTCGCCGGTTACGCCAAGGGCCTGGGCCAGCCGTCCCGGACCGGAACACAGTGGGGTTCTTCCGCCTCGCCTGCGGGCCATCTCCTGGGCGCCGCGCACGGGATCCAGGGCCCGGACCAGGACTGCAGCCGGGAAACCAGGGTCTCCCGTCACCACGTTCAGACACCAGTGGATCCCGTAGATCCGGTAGACGTAGGCTCGTCCCGGAGGTCCGAACATGACCCGGTTCTGGCGGGTCTTCCCGATTCTGGCGGCGCCGTGGGAGGCAGGGTCGTGCGGCCCGACATAGGCTTCCGTCTCCACCACCACGCCTTCCACCAGGGTCTCCCCTACCGAGGACCGCAACCAGCTCCCCAGGAGCTCCCGGGCCACAATCTCGGCGTCCCGGTGAAAGAAGTCGGCAGCGAATGGGTTCTGGTCACCTCCCGAAGGGGAGAGACGCCACGCCCAGGCTGGAGCATCGTTCGAGGCGGGCACGCACCGGGTGGACGAGGAATCCTCCCACCCACCACCCCTCTCCATGCCGGCGTTACTCCAGGTCCAGGAGCAGCCCCTCACCGGGGGTCCCTTTGGCCCCGGCGTCCTTGGCGTCTCGGCCCGACTCGCCGGATCCCCCGGAGGACCCATCCCGCCCCCTTCCCCGCCCCCCTTTGCGGGTCCGCCGCCGACTGGAAGTGAAAGACCTCTCCTCCGGACCGGTGCGTGCGGCCGGGGCTTCCGGCTCAACCGAACGGCTGTTGGCATCCGCACCGCCGGAGGCTTTCTGCTTGCTCACGGGCCGGCTCACGGAGCCATTCCCGAGGCGTTCCTCCCGGCGGGCGAGATCGGCCTGCCAGCCCTTCAGAAGCTGCTCCGCACGATTCGCCGGAATCACCGACCGGATCCGATCGGGGTCCGATTGCATCACCTGGTAAAGCTCCGGACCGAACTCTCCTACCAGGCTCTCAGCCGTCTTCTGTCCAACGCCCTTGTACCGATGGGTAAGGTACCGAATCATGGCGGGACCCTCGATGGGGAGGCCCAGGGCCGTGGGGTTCACCGGGGTTGGGGAGGAGGACGGGGACGTGGAGGGGGTGGCCACCACCTGCCCTTCCAGCAGAGGCGGCGGACCCTCCGCCTCCCGCCGGCCCCGGGTCCCACCCCGGCGCAGTCGCAGGCTCACCTGTGAGCCCCGACTCTTCTCGGGGGTCGTGGGCGAAAGCTCTACGGGCTTGTCGGAAACGGAAGGGGGCGTCTCCGGCGTCTGGGCATGCGCTTCCGGAGCCGGATCGGTAGCGGGCCTGTCCGGGGCCCTGGCCGCCTTCCGGACCCCGGGTGCCTCCTCAGCGGCCGGCTTCTCCCGGGAGGTCACCTGGTAGGTCCCCTCTTCCCGCTTCTGCAGGTCCACCACCTCGTGGTCATGGGCTTGCCGGAGGAACCTGCTGAACTTTCCGAAGCCCAGCTCTCCCTCGTCGAAGGAAGGCTCGAGCTCCAGCATCTTTCTCTTGAGATCCGAATCCCTCACCGCCGAGTGGTCCGGGGAGGCCAGGGCCCCCAGGGCTCTCCTCAGGAGCCCGTAGGCGTCCTGGAGGGGGTCCCCACCCACAGGACCCCCTGAGCGTTCCCCTTCTCTCTCACGCTCTCCCCGAGGCTTGTCCGGCGAGGGGGCCTCCCCACGCGGCTCTTCTACCTTCCGGCCTTCCGCACGGGATCCTCCCCCCGGCCGTTCCCTTCCCTTCGCCACCGCCTCCCGATCCTCCCGTGCCCTGGTCCGCTCCCGGCTCTCCACCTTACCGGGCTCCCCTCCTCGGTGGCCTCCGCCATCCCCGCGCGATCCACCGGCCGGCCTGACCTCGTACTGGCCGTTCTCCATCTTCCTGAGCTTCACCAGGTCCCGGCCTGCCGCCTCCGTCAGGAACTTGCTGAACTTGGAGTAGCCGAAGTTGCCCTCATCGAAGCTGGGGTCGATCTCGATCATGACCTGCTTCAGGCGATCAGAGCGCATGACATCGTCCCGGGAGGCCATCCGCTCCACGGCCTGCTCCACCAGAACCCACGGATCCACCGCCCGGATTGCCGCGTCCGTGGTCTGCCGGAGCCCGGCGATGGAAGTGTAGGAGTAGTACTCGTCGCAGTTCTGGACCAGGATGTCCGAGCTGGACTCCTGTATTCCCACACCGATGACGTACTTCCCGTACTCCTTGAGCTTCAGGACCACGCTGGAGAAATCGCTGTCGCCCGTGAGAAGGATGAAGGTCCCTATCTCGGGCCGGATGAAGACGAGCTCCATGGCGTCGATGGCCATGCGGATGTCCGTGGCGTTCTTCTTGGAGCTCCCATAGGCCGGAGCGAAGATGAGATCCACGGAGTTCTCGGACAGGGGTACGATGTACTGGGGGTACCGGCGCCAGTCGGCGTAGGCCCTCTGGACCGTGACCTTGCCCTTGATGAAATCGGAGTTGAGGAGGTTCTTGAGTTCCTTGGAGAGATCGCTCCGCATCCCCATGGTGACGTTGTCGAAGTCGATGAGGAGGGCAGCGTTCGGTGCTTCGGACTTGGCCCCGGCCGCACCCGTCACGTGGGACGGCCGGGAATAGGACGAATTCATGTTCGTACTTTCTCGCAGCTGAATGGTCTTTTCCTATTCTTCTTCAGGGCCGCGAGACCTCTCCACCATCCCCCGGTCCGGTGATGTTATCCTTGACCGGACCTGGGAAGGGTAGGAGGGGCCTCTACGGGCATCAGCCCGTCCGGCTGCTGAGCTCGGCCTGGACGATCCGGGCCAGCTCCACCCGCCGGGGCTTTCCGTTTCCCGTTCTCGGGAAGTCGTCGAGGAAGCGGACAAGATCCGGTATCTTGTAGCCCGCCAGGACGACCCGGCACCAGTCCATGATCTCCGGGCCCGTCACGATCGCCCCCTCGACCGGGACGACACACGCACACAGGGCTTCACCGAGAACCTCGTCCGGAACCCCCACCACCGCCGCCTCCTGCACCGCCGGATGGGTGTGGAGACGGTCTTCCACCTCCAGAGGGTAGACGCTGAAGCCGTCGCGAATGATAACCTCTTTGCGCCTCCCCACCAAATGAAGGTATCCCTCCTCGTCCAGCACCCCCATGTCTCCCGTCAAGAGAAACCCTTCCTTCGTCATGACCTGCCGGGTCTCCCGGGGCTGGCGGTAATAGCCACGCATGACACCGGGCCCCCGGACGGCGATTTCACCAAAGCTCTCGGTGGGCAGCGGGCTTCCGTGGTTGTCCACGATGAGGATCTCGTTTCCTGGGAGGGGGCGTCCAGCGGTGAAAAGCCGTTTCTCCGGGGGATCCTCCGGGGAGGTGAGGCAGACCATTGAGGCGGCCTCGGTAATGGAGTAGGCCACCCGGAAATCCTGGCAGATCTCTCTTTCCACGGCCCGCCTGAGGTCATCAGAGGCCGGGCCCCCGGCAGCCAGGGCCACCCGGAGAGAGCTGAGGTCCAGGGAGGCTTCTCTCTGTTCGTGCAGGCCGGTGGAGAAGAGGGTGGGGAGTCCGAAATGAACTGTGGCCCCATGCCTCTGGACCAGGGCCAGGGTTTCTGCCGCTCCGAAACCGCTCTGCAGAATGAGGGACGATCCCGTGAGGACGGACCCGAGGATGCCGGGACCCAACCCCATGACATGGAAGAATGCCGTGACCCCTATCATCCTGTCGCCAGGGCCCAGTCCAAGGGCTTCGGCGGTGCCGGACGTCACAGCCAGGAGATTCGCATGGGTAAGCTCTACTCCCTTCGGCTTCCCCATGGTGCCGGAGGTATAGAGGATGGCGAAGGAGTCCTGGTCAGGGTCCGTCTCCACCGAGGGAAAGTCCCGGCCCTCGCCCGCTGAAAGGAGATCCTCAAACTGGAAGATGCGGTCGTCGTACCAGAGATCCTCCTCCCCGACGGTGACCGCGTACTGTAGCTCCGGAAGCTGGGGCATGAGCTCGTCGAACAGGGTGAGGAAGTCCTCACCCCGGTACTCCTCCACCGTCACGGCCAGGGCGGCCTCCGAATGCCGGAGCATGTACCGAAGCTCCGGCTTGGTGAATTGGGGATTGAGGGGTACGATGACGGCGCCCACCTTGGCGGCAGCGAAGAGGGAAATCACGAACTCCGGACAGGGCGGGAGCACGAGGGCAACCCGGTCCCCGGCTTCAATCCCCAGGGAGTGGAAGGAGGCGGCCAGAGCGTCGGAGCGCATCTCCACCTGGCCGAACGTTATGATCTCGTCCTGATGGAAAAGAAAAGTCCCCTCTGGGTCCCGCGTGGCCCGATTGGCGAGGATGGCTGCGATGGACATGCCGCTTGCGGACTTACCGGACACCATGGCGTCTCCCCGGAGGGTTGAAAAGGACCGATAGTTTACGACGTACGGCACAAGCGGTCAAACGAGGCGTACAGCCTGCACCCGTCGGTCTAAGCCCTTGCCACAGAGCTATCTGACCTGCCGGAGAACCGGCCGCTGGACTCCTGGAGGATCTCCATGACGATCTCGTCCGGAACGTCCTGGCCCCAGTCGTCGGAGGGTGCCACCTTTCCGAGTTGGGCGAGGAGAACGTAGCGGGGGCGACCCTTCCTGCCTCTTTCGTCAGAGTGGGTCAGCTTCAGCACCCGTTGGGGGTCAAGGCCGAGTGGCACCTCCGTGGGCAGCTCAAGCAGTCCCACCATCCGGGCCAACGTCTCGGAGGTGCCCTTCCTGGTGATCCCCAACTTCTCACCCCCCCTCGCCTCCAGGACCATCCCCAGGGCCACGCAGGTGCCGTGGGGAAGAGCGTAATCCGCCGCCGTCTCCACCGCGTGCCCCAGGGTGTGGCCGAAGTTCAGGATCTTCCGCAACCCCGATTCCCGCTCGTCCTTGCTCACCACACCGGCCTTGATCTCGATGGACCGGACCACCACCCGTCCCGTGGCCCCCACCTCGCCGTTCATGACGCATGGTATGTTCGTCTCCAGGTCCGCCAGATAGACGGGATCCAGGATGGCCCCATGCTTTACCGCCTCCGCAAGTCCCTGGGCCCTCTCAGATCGGGGGAGGGTCACCGCCACCTCCGGATCCACCACCACCAGGCGGGGAGGATGGAAGGCCCCCACCAGATTCTTGCCTGATGGCACATCCACCCCCGCCTTACCTCCAACAGATGAGTCGATCATGGCCACGAGGCTGGTGGGAACCTGGACAAAGGGAACGCCCCGCATGAAGGTGGCTGCCACGAACCCGGCCAGGTCGCCGGTAACCCCACCCCCCACCGCCACCACCGCGCAGTCCCGGCCGAATCCGGCCTCGAGCATGGCGTCAGTGAGGCGGGCCCATTCCTCCCGGGTCTTGGAGCCCTCACCGGGCGGGAAGGTGAACAGGCTAGCTTTCTTCCCTCCCCTGTTCAACCCTTCCGAGATCTCCCTCCCATACAGCGCCGCAACCTGTTCATCGGCCATGACGGCGTAGCGGTGGGCCTTCACGTGCCCTGAGATCAGAGAGGGCAGGGATCTTCGGATGCCGTTACCCACGCGGATCGGATACCCCCTTGCCCACCCCCCGGCCTGAACTTGGATGGTGTCCTCGAGCAGCACGCCAAACCTTCCTCTCCATGGACCATGGTCAATATCGCATCCTGGTGCCTCCGCAAGCCGGTCCCTCACCAGACCCGGCCCAGGAAGCCCCTTCCCTCAGGGAGGGGAGGGGGTCAGGGTATCCTCACCGGGGTGGTCCCTCCCTGATCTCCAGGGAGAGCTCCGGGAGACTGCCCACCTGCAAGATGGCCCCTGGCCGTCCAGCAACTTCCTCCTTCCGCAGAGTGCCCGGAGCCGGGAAACGCTGGAGGGCCAATCGCAGCCCTTCCACGAATCGGTCCCGCTCCTCCTTCGAATCCCAGACACTCGCCCAGACCAGGCCATCCTCCCCTCCCGGGTCCCTGAGAAGAAGGAACCGGTCCCCGCTCCAGCCACGAGCAAGAACCCGCCAGCCCACACCCAGCTGTTCCTCCAGAAGTACCTTGGTCTCCTTCTGCCCCAGGGTGTTCTCGTACAGCACCTCGAGCCCGGCTGGTGGGACGATCTCCAACTCTGTGGGCCAATCCGGATCCGGACCCAGGAGGTGCTGGGGGTCCAGTACCTGTTTGGTGGATTGGGGAAGGAACTGCTGGAAGGGAGCTGGCCGGCCAGGTCGGGCTTCCCAGAGGGCGGCCACGAAGGAAGCTCCCTTCAGGTAGGGGAAAAGGAGAGATTCCTGTACGATGGTCGGTGCCGATGCCAGGGCCGGGTACTGGGCACCCACCCCCTCCAGGGCCGGTCCCAGGACCTGGGAAATATCCGGCAATACGGACAGATCCACCGGCCGCCCCTGGATTTGCTCCGCCATGTACTCCAGCATTACCAGGGTCGCATGCCCCTCGATGGCGGCCTGGGCGGCGGCCTGGCGGTCATTTCCCCTTTCCGGGGACGTGAGGGAATCCAGGTTCGCCGTCTGATCCTGAACCGCGTGAACCAGCTCGTGGATCAGAATGGGCTCCAACAGCTCCATGGGCATGTCGTCCAGGACGAAGAGAGCCGAAGAGTCGGGATCATAGAACCCCGCCACCTGCTCCGAGTACACCGAGAGCAGCAGGCCCCGAAGATCCGTTTCTGGGTCCATGAGGCCCAGGAGGGCGTAGCTCCGGCTCATGTGGCGGGCCCTCTCCGGGGGGAGCTCCTTGTCCAGCTTGTAGCGGAGGTATCCTTCCAGCTCCTGGCGGCTCCGCTGCTCCACACGGACCGGCCTGACCAGCTCCATCCCGGCCTTCTCCGCCAGCACGGGAAGGAGCTCCGCCACCCGGTTCCCCAGCACCGGGTCGGAGGAGATGACCAGCGTTGTATCGGGCGCCCGGGGGCCGCAGGCGCTCAGGGCAAGGGCGAGGGCAAGGACGACGGCCATGAAGGACATCTCAACCTGCCTTATCCCGGCCATACCGATCCTGGATCCGCACCACATCGTCCAGGTGGGGGGTGGACACTTCTAGAATGTCGCAATCCGTCACGGCCTCCATCCTATGAACCGTGCCGGGAGTGACGCGAAAGGCCTCGCCGGGCCCAAGAGACACCTCCTCCAGCTCTTCCGGGGAGGGGCCTGTCCAGAACCTCATCTCTCCCGTGAAGAGCAGAATGGTCTCGTCCTTCACCTCGTGGTACTGGAGAGACAGGGACTCCCCCGCTGTGATATGGAGAATCTTCCCCACGTA
The DNA here is from genome assembly GCA_003564295.1 of Gemmatimonadota bacterium. Lineage (GTDB taxonomy): Bacteria > Gemmatimonadota > Gemmatimonadetes > Longimicrobiales > Gaopeijiaceae > PXFI01. The sequence goes on from PXFI01000221.1 coordinate 39,671, forward strand.
CTCATCAGTGTGAGCCCAGATCAGCTCATACCCCCAGGGCTTCTCCACACGTTCAGGAATCTGTTTCACTTCCGGTGCCCCCGGCGTTCAGGAGTGGTCGGGACGGCCTGACTGGCCGACGCTGAGGCCGAAGGGCAACAAGAGCCCCCGGGCGTCCCGAGGCGCCCTTCAGCCGGCAGACCAGAGTGGCTGCCGCCACCTGGAGGGTCAAGGGCTGGGACGATCCGAAGAACAGAGGACGGTACAGCCGCCCAGACCCGGAACACCCGAATGTGGCTATGGTTGCCCTACCAGCGTGGCAACCTCAGGGAGGCCCCCACGGTCAGGCCCCGTGGCTGGGTCTCGACTCCGAAATGGCTACTCACTCGTGCCGTGAGCCGCATGATCATCCCAGCCATGATATTCACACGGGTCTCCTCGGCTTGGGGATCCTCCGCCCACACGACTCCTCCCACACCAACGCCCGAGTTCCGGTTCACCTGGTAGAGTCTGAAATGCCTCTTCTGGGCCACACCCGCCCCACCGTACAAGGCCAGGAACGGAGTAACGGAGTGGAGGACCGCTGCATTCGCGCTCCGCCAGCTTCCCTCAATCTTGATGAGCTCTTCTCCGAACTGTCCACCCTGGATCTGAGCCACCGTCACCCGGGCGTCATATCCCCTCTCCCTGGAAGGGTCCGTGACGTCGAGTTTGGCATCCACGTAAAAACCGATCCCGCCCCACCGGGGGACCATCACGTACCCGGAAGCTCCGGCCATGGCTCGCGGTGCGTTGGCCACGTACCCGACGCCGAACTGGACTCCGCTAAGGGGCTGGGGCCCCGTCTGGCCCATGGCCAGCTGGCCGGAAAGGGCCAGGAAGAAGCTGCAGAGGAACCCGGATATCACGGTCAGGGCTAAGGTGGAACGAGACATCCTGGTCGTCATGCACCGTCGGAAGGTGTTGACGGCGAAGAGAGACTGTACATGGACACTGATCATTCCTCGCTGTTCCACCGATACACGCTCAAGGGAGCCCCCATGGGACCGTCGGCTCCCCCGAAGGTCCGGCAGGGCAGAAGGCCCAGGACCTGGGCCTCTCCGCAGGGCATGGGCAGGTGCAAAAATGTTCCCCTCCAGAGGTCGCCCCAACCCCGACCATCGAAGTACCAGAGGTTCCCCAGGGGGCCCTTGAAGGTATTCTCCATCCTCTTCTCCCACTTCATCATCTCGAACAGGCCACCGCAGGTACCGTCGGGGAGCTTGGGAACGCAACTCGTGTTGGTACCGTCGGCATCCGTAGGCCCAAGCCCGGCTGCGACCCGGGTCTGGTTGATGATGGCCGCCGCACCCTCCCGATCGTTCAGGTGGTAGAGAGCCTCAGCCTTCAGCAGGTTCATCTCCTCCATACGAATCTCGGGCTGGTGGTGCGCAGCCTGGGTCCAGTACTCACTGCCCCTCGTGTGCTTGTACCAGGACCACCGCCAGGTGCCCCGGTCCGGTCGGGCCCAGGTGTTGCCGGTCTCGGCCACCCCGTTCACCCGGAAATAGAGACCTGGAGCGGCCCTCTGTTCCTCCAGGGTGCTCCCCCGGGGAAAACGGAGGTCCGGGGTAACGATGAGAACGGGATTGCCGTCCACGGTGTGGTTCTTGTCGCGCAGGCTCAAGGCGTTCCACGCCTGGTAGTTGCCGGACTGGTCGGCCATCCCGTAGATGAAATAGGCCATCTGGGACCAGCCGGAGAAGGTACCGTGCCCCAGGACGCCGTTGGCCCACCCATCGTCGTCATCCATGTCGAGAACGAGATCGTGGGTGATGCCCGAATCCACGTCGGACATGATTGCTTGCCAGTCCAGGGCTTCTCGCTCCGCCAGTGTCCGGGCTATGGCCGCAGCGTAGCGGGCCCTCATGGAGTGGGCCGTCCTGGCCAGCTCCGACCCGGTGAGCTCTGCTTTCATCCACCCCTCGGGCAGAACCCAGCCAGCACCTCTGGAGAGGACAATGCAGTCCTCGAAGTACCCTTTGGCCGCCTCCATGACCTGGTGGTAGGGCACCGGGCTCCCCGGATTCGGAACCGGTCTTCCGCCCCTCTCCACGAGCTCGGTGAACTCATCCACGACGAAACCCTCGGAGAAGAGGACTGCTATGGTGGCGTGAGCCATCCCCTGGACGAACCTCCCGAAGGCCCTCGCCGAGGTGAGTTCCTCTTCCGAGAGAGCCGAAGCGATCTCCGGGTCTTCCAGGGCCCTCAACCCGTCGGCCACGGCGGCGAGGGCCCGGTAGGAGTAGTACCAGGGCCGGGTCAGGTAGTTGTAGTCGGTGTCGGATATGCGGTTGACGAAGGGAATGCGGGGGATGCGACCATACTTCTCCATCCCCGCGTTGGCCCAGGGTGCGTTATGCTGGAAGGCGGCGTTGCTCAAAGCCAGTCCGGCACCGAAGAAGCTGTAGCTGCCATAGAACCAACCGTTGAACGACTCCCCGATGAGAGAGAGCACGTCCTCGGGCGTGGAAAGAGTGCGGGCAGCGTCAGGGTGGTTCGGGTTCTGGATGTCGAGGTCCACGCATGCAGCCTGGCCAAGAAACAGCAGCGAGCCGACCAGCAGGTACTTCAAGGGGCTTCTCATTGAATCGGCTCCTTCAGAAGACGACTTCGATTTCGGCGGTCCAGGTCCGGAAGTTCGGGTAGGAGTACCCGTCCACCCGGGCGATGGCGGCGGAGCCCGTATCCCCACCCGTCTTGCCCAACTCGGGATCATACCCCCGGTAGCTGGTCCAGGTGATGAGATTCCGTCCGGCCAGGCTCAGGCCGATGCTGCTGAACCGGTCGGACCCTACCAGACGGTGAATCCAGTGAGGACTCCAACGGTAGCTCAAAGACACCTCCCGGAGCTTCGTGAAGCTCCCGTCCTCTACAAATAAATCATTGGGGGCAAGCCCCCCTGTGGCACTGTACCAGGCATCGTAGTAGCCCAGAGGCTTCTTCTCACTGTCGGGTACGCCCGGATCCTGGTCGTAGTATCCGGCCGTGCGTTTGAGGAAGCCCCACTGCAACGGCTGGTTGTAGATGTGGAAGCCTGCGCTGCGACTCAGAAGGACGTAGGCAGTCAGCCCCTTCCAGCCGAAAGTCGACGACAACCCGGCGTTATAGTCCGGCATGGTATTACCCAGACGACAATACCAGGTCTGCTCTCCCGTGAACTCGTCGATGCATGCCCCTGCAAATGGCGTTCCCCACTTCACCACGTTCCCTCCCACCACCGGGCCATCGAGACCCCATTGGGGGTCGCTGAACCCCCAGCCTCCTGTCCAGACCAACAGACCATCGTCGTTGACCTCGAACCCGTCACATGACACCCCGGCGGGAAGATCAGCGCATCTCCTGGCCACGATTCCCCCGTACAAGGTCCCCCCCCTCTCTCCTTCTCGAGCGTAGAACACGTTGTCCATGTTCAACCCGCCAACGCCGTACACGAAGGGGGGAACGCTCAGCTCGGAGATCACGGAACGATTTCGGTCATACAGAAGCTTGGCGCTCCAGGTGAGGTCGGGTCGGTCGAGCAGGCGAAGACCCAGAGTGGCCTCCCAGGTCTTGCTTTCGATGGTGCCCGCGTTCCTCCACTGAATCCAGAAACCCGTGTACGAAGGCTGGGGAACCGGCAGGATCTGGTCTTGGGTGGATGTATGGGCGTATGTGACCGAAAGGATGGCCCGGGAGTCCAGGATGGAAAGGTCGAATCCCGCCTCCTGTTCGACGGAAAACTCAGGCCTGAGGTCCAGGTTGCCCAGGTTCACCGGAGAGATGCGGCCACCGGCCGTGCTGTAGATCTCGTACTGAGCGGGAAAGCTCGGACGCCCGCCTGCCGTGCCCAGGGAGTACCGGAGCTTCAGCTCATCGACCTGGGGAATCTGGAAGAAGTCCTCCCGCCCCACCCGCCAGGCACCTCCGATGCGGTAGTACCACTGGCGTCGCTTGTCCTTCCCGAACAGGGAGCTGCCGTCGTTACGGATGAGGGCGTCCACCACGTACCTGTCGTGCAGGTCGAAGTTCGTAAGGAAGAAGTACCCATCGGATCGAACGGTCTGAAGATAGTTGCCGGACCAGATATGCCTGTGGTCCGTGTGGGTGAAGGTGGGCACTTCCGCCGCGACGAAGTCATACCCAGAGGTACTTGACGCCTCGTAGTCCTCGTTCTCGTAGAGGTATCGCACCATGGAGCTGTTCCGGATCCGGTCGCTGATGTTCCACCGAGCGGAGGCCGTGAAGCTGGCGTTCATGGCATCCCTCAGACTCCGGAACTTGTGGAGGGTGCCCTCGTCCCCGGTGTCCCCCTGGCGGTAATGCATATCCCTCTGGAAGACTTCCCAGTCAGCGTCGAGCCGGTCGAAGCTCACGTTGGCGTCGATGGTGAGCCATTCGGCAGGCAAATACCGGAGGTTGGCGCTTCCCAGGAAGCGGCTCCGACGCTCCATGTCCTCGGTGTTCTTCAGCGTATAGAGCGGGTTGAGGCTCTCCAGGTCTGTAGGGTTGATGAGCGGCTGGAGCTCTCCGTCCTCCCGCACGGCCAGAAGATCCACACCGGCCGGTACCCGGGTAAGATCGAATAGCGTATTGCCGGAGGTCTCGCTGGGCCTTCCCTGGGACGACCTGCTGTAGAAGGCGCTGGTCTGGACGATGAGCTTGTCCACCACTCCCTGATCCACATTCAGCCGGAAGTTGCTCCGCGTGAAACCCGGCGTGAACCGCAGGATCCCATCCTGTTCCAGGTGGCTGGCGGAGGCGAGGAAGTTGGTCCGCCCGAATCGGCCCTCCACCGAGAGGTTGGACTGGAGAAGATGGGCGCCGGTGAAGAAGCGGGAAACCTGATCGAACGTCTGACCCGGCCATGCCTGGTCGTTGTAGGTGTCCCAGGGTCCGGTCCCCATCTCCCTGGGCTGGGAACACTGCAGCCAATCACAGAGGGATCCGTCCAGGTCCACGAACTTCCCCTGTCTGGTCTGAAACCGGTGCTTCTTCGCCAATAGCTTGTCGGGAACGCGAGCCAGCTCTGATCCACCGTACTCGGTCCGGAGGGTATAGCGCAGGTGGTCGTCGGGCATCTCGGCCCCACGTCTGGTCCGGACGTGGACGACGCCGGCCCCGGCCCGGGATCCATAGAGGGAGGCCGCCGCGGCGCCCTTCACCACCTCGATGCTCTGGATGTCCAGGGCGTCCAGGTCCACCATACCGGAGCCGAGAATCACCCCGTCCACGATGTACAGGGGCTCCTGGTCACGCCCCGACGCGTTGAGGCTGTTGACGCCCCGAAGCAGAATGGAGGGAGCCGCTCCCGGGCGCCCACTTCCCAGGACCACCGTGACCCCCGCCACCTTCCCCTGGAGGCTCTGGGCGGCGTTCATTCCCGGGATCGGGAGATCTGCCGCCCGCACCTGGGCAACGTCGAACGGTAGCTTGGTGCGTTGGGTAGCTCCCGCCACGCCGGTCACCACGATCTCCGACAAGGAGATGGCCTGGGGATCCAGGCGCATGTCCACCACCAGGGCGCGGCCGGCGTGCACGCTCACCACCTGGGTGGCGGGACGGAAACCCAGGAGCTCCGCCCGCAGGACATATTCTCCTGCCGGGGCGTTGGCGATCAGATACCTCCCCGTGGCCTGCGTGAGGGCGCCCAGTCGGGCCTCCAATACTCCCACGGTTTCCAGGCTCACCTGGACAGCGTCCAGAGGCTGGCCGGTGCTGGCATCGAACACCGTGCCCGTGACCGAGCCCGTCTGGGCGGCGGTGGGGGCCGCCGGCTGTAAGGCCAGGGCCATCAGTGCAAGCGGTGGGACAAACCTCCCCAGAGCTCTCATGCGGTGCTTCCTATCGGAAACTGGGATGGGCCGACTCGATCCGCTCCACATGCAACGAAACAAGCCGGCTCAGATGTTTCGACGGCTGATTGCCGGAGAGCACGAAAGCTCTCCTCTGTCCTTGCGTACTACCAGCAGCTGTCAAGTTTGTCAACCGTCCTTCATCCTGTCCCGAGCCCACCCCGTACTCCCCCGGAAGCAGCCCCCGGCCTGGCTTCGCCGCAGACTGAACGACTTGGTGGGGTGCCCGCCTGACAGGCTGCACCCCGTCGACACCGGTTCCTGTCCATGGCCCAGTGGAGGGGAGAGAACAGGACCCGCAAGCGGCCAGGAGGGTACCAAACCACGGCACGGGAGTTGCTTTTTTGAGGCGCGGGTGCCATGTGAGAAGCTCCGGTGCGGCGGTCGCCGGCTGCATGGCACCTCAAGGGGCACGATGTCAGCAATCATGACCGCCACTGACCCGCCCCGGCACCTGCCACCCGTACGCAAGCGAGCAATACCAGGAAAGCCATGGCCACAACGAGTCCACAGATGCCCCCGGGACCCACGGAGAAGCTGCCCCGACTCCTTCTCCTTGCCACTGCATTCTTCCTGTTCGGGGCGGTGGGAGCGGGTTGGGGCGCCTGGAAGAACCTCTGTGTCGACTGCCCTTCCATCGCCCAGATCTCCACATGGCAGCCGGAGCAGACCAGCAAGCTGTTGAGCCACGATGGCCGCCTGGTGGTGGAGATCGGCCTGGAGAGGAGAACTCCGGTGCCCCTGGACGCCCTCCCCGAGTACGTCTCCCGGGCCTTCATCGCCGTTGAGGACAAGCGGTTCTACGAGCATCGCGGCTACAGCATCCGAGGGATCGTCAGAGCCGCGGTGGTTCGGCTTCCTGGTGTGGGTAGCCTGCTGAACCGCCGCGCTGGAGGTGGGAGTACCATCACCCAGCAGCTGGCCCGAAACATGTTCGTGCAAACCATCGGGTTTGAGCAGCGCATCACACGGAAGCTGAAGGAGCTTCAGGTGGCCCTGGCCCTGGAGCAGACCTATACGAAAGACCAGATCCTGGAAGCCTACATCAACCAGGTCAACTACGACCGGGGCTGGTATGGAATCCAGACCGCCGCCCGGAACTACTTCGGAAAGAACGCCACGGAGCTGAACCCGGCGGAAGCGGCCATGCTGGCTGCCATTCCCAACCGGCCAGCCTACTACAACCCCCTCAGGAATCCGGAGATCGGCCTCCGGCGCCGGAACCTGGTTCTGAATCTCATGGTACGGCAAGGGTTCCTTTCCCCGGAGGAGGGGGAGCAGTGGAAGGCGTGGCCCCTGCCCGATTCGGAGGCGGAGTCACGGGAAGGACCCGCTCCCTACTTCCAGGAGTTGGTACGACGGATCCTGGACGACCGTTTCGGAGAGCTCCTCTACCGGGGAGGACTCATCGTGTACACCACCCTGGACCTGGACATGCAGGAGGCGGCTCAGCTCTCCATGGATGAAGGATGGGCGGCCATCGAAGCCCGGCCCGGATACCGCAATCCTCGCTATGAGGACTACAAGGAGCTCACCGACCCCTTTGAAACCGCCGAGACGCCCTATCTCCAGGGGGCCTTCATCGCCCTGGACCCCCAGACCGGCGCCGTTCGCGCCCTCATCGGAGGGAGGGACTTCCGCCACTCCAAGTTCAACCGGGCCGTCCAAGCCCACCGCCAGGCCGGATCCGCCTTCAAGCCCTTTGTGTACACGGCAGCACTTAACAGCGGGATACCCGCCTCCCACATTCTGGTGGACGCCCCGGTGGTCCTTCCCCAGGTGAGCGGCGAGGAGTGGAAACCCCAGAACTTCACCCAGGAGTTCCTGGGACCCATCACCATCCGGGAGGGCCTCAGGCGCTCCATCAACATGATCGCCATCAAGCTGGGCATGGAGGTGGGGCTCGAGACGGTGGCCCAGACGGCCCGGAGGCTGGGGATCCGCACCGAGATCCAGAGGTTCCCGTCCACTTCCATTGGAGCATCGGACGTCATCCCGATTCAGATGGCCGAGGCCTACGGTACCTATGCCACCCTCGGCACCAGGGTTCGGCCCCAACCCATCCTGCGCGTCTTGAGCGCGGAGGGAGAGGTCCTGTGGGAGCCCCAACCCGACAGATCCCGGGTCCTGGACTCCCTCACTGCCAGGGTGATGGTGACCCTTCTGGAGGACGTGGTGGCTCTGGGGACAGCCCACACCGGGGTCCGTGTGACCGGGGGCCTCCCCTCGGAGGTGCCGGCGGCCGGGAAGACCGGAACCACCAACGACGGCACCGACGTCTGGTTCCTGGGCTTCACGCCGGATCTCATGGCGGCCGTCTGGTTCGGGATGGACCGGCCCGCCAACATCTGGCCCCAGACCACGGGCGGAGGGGACGCTTCCCCCGTCTGGGGCCGGTTCATGCGGCGGGTGTACTATGGAGATCCGGCCCAGGCGGAGGAGGATCCGCTGGGTCGTGAGCCGGGCCCCCTCCTCCCCATTCCCGAGCCTTGGCCCATGCCTCCGGATATCGTCACCCGCCGGGTGGATTCCAAGACGGGCTTGCTGGGGTCACGCTGGTGTCCCGAGGATCAGGCATACACCGAGTATTTCCTGCCCGGCACCGAACCTACGGAGTTCTGTGACATGAGCGGTCCCCGAATCTTCCGGAGGCTCCCGGAGCTTCCGTGACGGAGCCCCCCTCCACTCCCTTCCTCGTGGGCCATCCGACTCCGATATCACCTGACCCGGCACAGGAAGCCCCTCCCTTCAGAGGGAGGAGGTCAATGGAGAGGGATCCGCTCCCGGATGAGTGACGGGATGGGAGGTGGAGGTTCGGACCCCAGGGCCACGGCTTTCAGGAGGACCCGCCGACCCAGCTCCAGGCCGTCCCGGTCCGCCGCATGGACCTCCCCAAGGGGATCCCCCCTCTCCACCCGGTCCCCCGGGCGAACGGCCAGCACGAAGCCGACTCGGGGATCAACCACGTCTTCCAGGCGCCGCCGGCCACCACCCATTTCCACTACCCCATAGCCCAGGGGCACCGGCAGGATCTCCGTGACGAACCCAGAAGTCTCGGCCGTCCCTACACCACACTCGGGGGCCGACGGAATCAACTCGGGCTTCGTCACCACTCTCGGGTCCCCCCCCTGGCGTTCCACCAAGCGGGCCATGCGAGGGACTGCCCGGCCCTCTTCCAGAGCTTCACGTGCCCGCCGGACCCCCTCCTCAGGGTCCGATGCCAGGCCGCCCAGACAGAGCATCTCGCCGGTCAGAGCCGTGGAGAGCTCCACCAGGTCCTCCGGCCCGCCTCCGGCCAGGCACGCCAGGGCCTCCCTGGTCTCGAGCCCATTGCCCACAGCCTGCCCCAGGGGCGCGTCCATCCCGGTAAGGAGGGCCGCCGTCCGAACACCACGCCCATTGCCCAGGGAGGTCATGGTTCGAGCCAGCTTCCGACTCTCCTCAGCCCCGGGCAGAAAGGAGCCGCTTCCGACCTTCACGTCCAGCACCAGGCCCTGGATGCCTTCCGCAAGCTTCTTGCCGAGAATGCTGGCCGCCATGAGAGGGATGGAGGGAACCGTTGCGGTGGCGTCCCGCAACGCATAGAGGCGCCGGTCCAGGGGGGCCATCTCTTCGGTCTGGCCCATCATGGCCACACCCACCTCTTCCAGCACGGAGCGGAACTCACCCAGGGTGAGCCCGGTCCGGAAGCCCGGGATGGCTTCAAGCTTGTCCAGCGTGCCGGCGGTGTGACCCAATCCCCGGCCGGAGATCATGGGAACGAACAGCCCCAGCTCCGCAGCCAGCGGTGCCAGGACCAGGGAGGTCTTGTCCCCCACTCCACCGGTGGAGTGCTTGTCCACCCCGGGACCCGGCAGATGAGAAAGATCCAGGACGGTGCCGGATCGGATCGTGAGATCCAGAAGGGTATCCAACTCCGTCGGGGTCATTCCCTGGAAGTGGACCGCCATGAGGAGGGCGGCCATCTGGTAATCCGGGACGTCTCCGGTGAGAAAGCCTCCGAATACCTCCTCCAGCTCTTCCGGACTGAGCTCTCCTCCCCTGCGCTTCGTATCGATGATCCGGGAGGGGAGCAACGACCTCACCCGGCGCCTATGTGCTTCCGGGCCCCGGAAAGAGCGTCGTCCACCCGGTCCTTCACGTCTTCAGCCAGGTCATCCCAGCGATCGCCGGTGCTCTTACGGATCTCCTTGGCCGTCCTTCCCAGCTTCTTCCGGGTCTTCTTACCACTCTGGGGCGCTGTGAGGTACGCTACCGTAGCGCCGATGGCGGCACCCAGCAGAAGCCCCGTCATGAAACCCACCAATCGATCGTGCTGCTCGTTACTCATGACGCTGTATCCTTTCCCTGGCATCGTTGCTGTTCATCTTCTCGGTCCACGGTGTCGAATGGCTTGCCGACCCCATGGTACGCCTTGTCGGTTGCAAAGGTCCATGAGAGCCCTGCCATGCTGCCTCTTCCCGTCCCCGCACCGGACGCGACTGGCCTGAGATCCCGGACCCACCCCGGCTCCTTTAACCCACCTCCCCCATGAGGGTATATTGGGTTATGGATGAGAGCAGGATCATGAGAGTCTTGGGCATCGATTTCGGAGAGAGGCGCATAGGCCTGGCCTTGAGCGACCCTACGGGTACGCTCGCCTCACCCCTCCCCACCCTGAAGCGCCGGCTGGGCAAGCGTCCAC
>PXFI01000339.1 GCA_003564295.1 Gemmatimonadota bacterium
CACTTGCAGGTCCGGGACCTCTCGCCTTATGGTGACTGAACACAGACACGAGCCGGTCGGAGACGGGCGCCGGAAAGGAGGTCAGGATGGACGACGTGAGCCCTCGCACCCTCCAGGTCCGGCTGTTGATCCTCGTATTCGTAGCCTTCATCCCGGCCATGGGCATCTACTGGTACGCCGGCAAACAGCTCAGAAGCCTCCAGCTGGAGGCCAGAGAGCGGGAGTTGGTCTACCGGGCCGAGGGGGCGGCGGCCGAGTATCGCAGCATGATCCATCAGAGTCGGGCCTTTCTGGCCTCTCTTGCCGAGTTCCCCCAGATCCGGAATGTCCATGTTCCCGCATGCACGGAGTACCTGGGCAGAATCACCCAGCACGCCCCCCATTTCACTACCATCTCCGTCATCGGCATGGACGGGTATCTTGCCTGCGGATCCCTGACCCCCGAGGCGGACCTGTATCTGGGAGACCGGGCCTACTTCCTCCGTGCCACCTCTAGGAAGACCTTCTCTGTAGGTGAGTTTGCCCTGGGCCGCATAACCGGAAAGCCCGTCCTTGGGGTGGCCCATCCCATCCTGGAGGGAGACGAGGTGAAGTCGGTCCTGGCTGCCAGCCTGGACCTGGACCTCCTCGGCCAGCGCCCCGGAGATCGCTCCCTCCCACCGGGTTACACCTTCACAGTGCTGGACAGCAACCGCAGGGTCCTGGTGCGCCTTCCCCGTCACGGGGGATTCACCCAGGCCGACACTGTGGGAGCCACGGCCAACGAGGAGTTTCCCAGCCCGCCCGAGGGATCCCGGGCGGCGCTGGTGCCGGGTATCGACCTGGACGGCATGGAACGTCTCTTCGCAGTCGCCCCGCTTCTAGGACCTGTTGGGGGAGGAGAGGGCTACGTAGCCTTCGGCCGGGCCCACATGAGCCTGCTGGCGGACGCCCACGAAGTGGCGGGCCACCAGTTCAGGTTCCTGGCCCTGGGAGGGGTCTTCCTCCTGTTGCTTGCCTGGGTCCTGGGGACCTTCTGGCTGGCCTGGCGTCCGTTGCCTCAGGAGGAGGAGCCGCCCATGGACCTGCCTCTCGTCTGAGCGTCCGTCCGACTCCTCGGGACCCGGTGCCCGCCGGCCCCGGACAACCACCATGACAACCCAGATCTCCATGGAACACGACACCATCGCCGTCATCGATTTCGGAGGGCAGTACGCCCACCTTATCGCCACCAAGATCCGCCGGATGGGTGTCCGGGCCGAAATCCGCCAGCCGGAGGACACCCTGGACGCTTTCCGCGGGTACAGGGGCATCATCCTCTCGGGGAGCCCTTCCCTGTCCTCCCACGGTGAAGACCAGGACTACAACAGGGACATCTACGACCTGGACATCCCAATCCTGGGCCTTTGCTTCGGTCACCAGGAGATCGCCAAGCATTACGGGGGCGAGGTGGTCCACGGCGGGCGGGAATGGGGTCCGGCAGACCTCCAACTCCAGGGGGAGCACACCCTCTTCCAGAGCCTACGTCCCTCGGAACAGGTCTGGATGAGCCATTACGACTCGGTGGTCTCCCTGGGCCCCGAGTTCCGGGAGCTGGGGTTCACCGTGACGGCCGGGGGAGAGCACAGGTACGCGGCCATCGGGTCCGACACCCTCAGGCGCTACGGGTTCCAGTTCCACCCCGAGGTGGACGACACCGTCCACGGCACGGAGATGCTCTACAACTTCGTGTTCGGGATCTGTGGATGCGAGGCTTCCTGGAGCATGGACAGGTACCTGGAAGAGGAAGTGGAGCGCATCCGAGAGCAGGTGGGGGACGAGTCCGTCTTCCTCCTGGCTTCGGGAGGGGTGGACTCCACGGTGTCGGCCGTCATCATCGGGAGGGCCCTTGGGCCCGAACGACTTCACCTCCTCCATATCGACAACGGCCTCATGCGCAAGGGCGAGAGCGCCAGGGTCCTGGAGCGCTTCAAGGAGATGGGCCTGGGGGAGCACCTCCACTTCGTGGACGCCAGCGACACCTTCCTGGAGGCTCTGGCGGGGGCAGTGGACCCGGAGAAGAAACGCCGTATAATCGGTGACACGTTTGTACGGGTCTTCCAGGACAAGGCCCGGGAGCTCAGGATCCAGGACCACCTCCTGGGTCAGGGAACCATCTACCCCGACACCATCGAGACCGGCGGCACCCCCAGGGCCGACCTCATCAAGACCCACCACAACCGGGTCCCCATCATTCAGCGCATGGTGGAGGAGGGGAAGGTGGTGGAGCCCCTGGCGGAGCTCTACAAGGTGGAGGTCCGGGAGCTGGGGGAGCGCCTGGGCATCTCCCGGGACCTGCTCTGGCGCCACCCCTTCCCGGGACCGGGGCTGGGGGTGCGACTCCTGTGCAACACGGGCCAGGCGGATCGGACCGGCTTCGACACGGCGGAGCCTCTCCTGGCATCCGTGGTGCTCCGGTTCGGCCTGGACGCCTTGCTGCTCCCCATCCGCTCCGTGGGGGTGAAGGCGGATCTCCGGGCCTACGAGCACCCGGTGCTCCTCAGCGGGGACGCTTCGTGGGACACCCTCATGGAGGCGGCGTCGGCCATCACCAAGAAGGTCCCCGGCGTCAACCGATGCATCTGGAACCTGGCCCCGGGGAGACCCACCTCCGCCCACCCCTTGGCCGCCTCCGTGACCCGGGAGCGCCTGGACCTCCTGCGGGAGGCGGACGCCATGGTCATGGCGGCCCTGCGCAGGCACGGCATGTATGGCGAGATCTGGCAGTGCCCCACCGTGCTGGTGCCCCTCCAGGTGGGCCCCGAGAAAGGAGAGCTGGTGGTGGTGCGGCCGGTCTTTTCCGAGAGGGCCATGACGGCCCGGCCCCATCCCCTGTCGACGCCCATCCTCGACGAGCTGCGCCGGGAGATCCTGGCCCTGGACGGCGTCTCGGCGTTGGCCCTGGACATCACGTCCAAGCCCCCGGGCACCATCGAGTGGGAGTAGGGGCGGGCGCCCCCGGGCAACAGAGGGCGCCCCCGGGCAGCACAGCAGCAGGCGCCGCCAGGCAGCATTGGGCGCCCGGGGTAGCGACAGGCGCCCCCGGGCCGGTACTCGGCTGCAGCGGGCCCCGCATTGCCCAAAGCGGGAGAATCGCCTACGCTGTCGTGACGATCAACGGTCCTCCCCATCCCTCCGGAGGCAGCAATGCTCGCTACTCTTTGGAAGCGCCTGACGGTTGGCTTCCTTCCGGCCGCCCTGGCCGTCGCCGTCGTGGGTTGTGCGGATCCCCACGTGGAGCCCGCCGACCTCGTTCTCCACAACGGAAAGGTCGTCACCGTGGACGATGCCGTCCCCGACGGCCAGGCAGTGGCCGTGAAGGACGGCCGGATCCTGGCCGTGGGATCCAACCGGGCCATCCGGGCCCACATCGGGGACGACACCGAGGTCATTGACCTTCAGGGCCAGCTGGCCATCCCGGGCCTCATCGACAGTCACGTCCACTTCCAGAGCATCGGCGCCACCCGCTTCCAGCTGGATCTCATGGACGTGGCCAGTTGGCAGGAGGTGGTGGAGATGGTGGCCGAGGCCGTGGCCGAGACCGAGCCAGGAACCCTCATACAGGGTCGGGGATGGCACCAGGAGAAGTGGGACAGGGTGCCGGAGCCCAATGTGGACGGCCTCCCCTTCCACCACACCCTCTCCGCCGTCTCTCCCGACCATCCGGTGATCCTCAGGCACGCCAGCGGCCACGCCAGCTTCGCCAACGCCAGGGCCATGGAGATGGCAGGCATCACCGCCGACACCCCGGATCCCCGGGGAGGGCAGATCGTCCGGGACGCCCAGGGCAACCCCATCGGAGCCTTCCGACAGACCGCCCAGGGACTCCTGGGGCCCGCCCGGGAAAGAGCCGTCCCGCCGGATCCCAGGAGAGTGGTGCAGCTGGCAAATGAAGAGGTTCTCTCCAAGGGCCTCACCACCGTGCATGACGCCGGGGTGGGCTTCGGGGCCGTGGACCTCTTCAAGGAGATGATCGACGCCGGTGAGATCGGAGTCCGGCTCAACGTCATGCTGAACGCCTCCAACCAGGCCCTGGAGGAGCGCCTCCACGAGTACAGGCTCATCGGGTACGGGGATCATCAGCTCACCGTCCGGACCATCAAGCGTCTCATCGACGGAGCCCTGGGCCCCCACGGGGCCTGGTTCCTGGAGCCCTACCAGGACCTTCCCACCAGCACCGGCCTGAACACGACCCCCGTGGAGCTCATCGAGGAGACGGCACGGATCGCCGCCGAGCA
>PXFI01000129.1 GCA_003564295.1 Gemmatimonadota bacterium
CCTCCAGGCTTGGGGCATCTCCTACTCTCTGGTGGGCGGCTACGACCAGAGCATGGGGTCCATGCACGCCGTGATGCGGGACCCCGAGACGGGGCAGCTCATAGGGGTGGCCGACGCCCGACGGACGGGGTTCGCGGCAGGGCGTTGAGGGAGAGCTGTCAACCCCACCGGGCCTCTTCGAAGGAGAATTGAGTCTGTGGTGGATCAATGGGTGAGGAAGAGCCCAGCAATGTTTACTCGGGCAGCCAAGGTCGTGGCATTTCCGGCCACCTGTGTGGGGCTGGTCGTCCTTGCCGGCTGTTACCAGTACGCCCTGACTTCGTTCGAAGCCGTCACTCCGGGTACGGAGATACGGGTGACCCTCAGCAGTGAAAAGGTCCTCGAAATGGAGCCTCTGCTGGGCAGGCTACTTCCTCAGTTAGAGGGTGAAATGCTGGAGCGACGGGCCGATGCCCTCCTGCTTGCAGTGCCCCAGCTACAGGCGGGCGGCTCCGTCGCGCCCAGCACCCGGCTCCGGCAACGGTTCTGGTTCGAGGAGCAGGATCTCATCCGCCTGGAAACGAAGACCCTGAATCGCCGCCGGACCGGAATCCTCATGAGCGTGACGGGAGCGCTGGTGGGATATACACTCTACTGGGCGTTGGGCGGAGGTGCTGTGGACACGGATGAGCCTCCCGGATCCGAGAACGGTGGAGTCACACCGTTTCGACCAATTTTTGGGGGAATATCGTTCCGTTGAGGATCCGAACCTGAGCCGATGATATGGGATCTCGAATGATACGCCACCACCCGCTCCGTACCCATTGCAGAGACACAACCCGAGGGTCACACTCCGGGCTTCGAGTATCCCCCTCTCCTGGTACCGGCTGATACTCGAGCTTCCAAGCCATCAAGCCTCTATCCGGCACTCCTCTACCACGTCATCGAACATACAAAGTGTGACTTGTGGCGGCCAACCCGGGGGGCTATTGGGTGCTGGTGGAACTGCCCCGATGCGGCGAACGAGTCCTTGTGAGAAAATCGGGGGAGCGCTATATGTGTGCGTCGGATTTGATCCAGGAGTGTTCGCCTCCTGCTAGCCAGGGCTATCCCGGGCAGCTACGCTGGGATGAGTAAGAACAGAACACCGGAAGTGGAGGCGACGCAGGATAGTGGGGCCGGGAGCCCCCATGTGTGGAAAGCTCGAGGATATGAACAGACTGAAATCTCACCCCGTACTTCCCATGGCCGCGCCGGACACCATCGCGTTCCACTTCGAGGGCGAGCCCCTCGAAGCCCGGCGCGACGAAGTGATCTCCAGCGCTCTCTTTGCCCATGGCATCAGGACCTTTGGCGCGCACCCGGAGGACGGCTCGCCACAGGGCATATTCTGCGCCAACGGCCAGTGCGCACAGTGCCTGGTGGTGGCCGACGGATTGCCGGTCAAGGCATGCATGCACCGGGTAACGGAAGGCATGCAGGTGCACAAGCTGATGAACCTGCCCGTCCTGCCGGACGTGGAGCTTGGCTCGGTGGACGTGGCCGACATCCAGGAACTGACCACCGACCTGCTCGTGATTGGCGCTGGTCCGGCCGGCCTCGGCGCCGCCATCGAAGCCGCTGATGCCGGGCTCCGCGTTCTCGTCGTGGACGACAAGACGACGCCCGGCGGCAAGCTACTCCTTCAGACACACACCTTCTTCGGCTCGGTGGACGAGTGCTACGCTGGCACCCGCGGGCTCGACATCGGCTCCATTCTCACGCTGGAGGCGGGAAGCCGTCCGGGCATAACCCTTCTCATGAACACCATGGCCGTCGGCGTCTACGGCGATGGCAAGGTCGGCATCATAGAGGACGGCGTGTACAAGCTGGTCCGGCCCCGGAGCCTGCTGGTGGCTGCCGGCGCCCGGGAGAAGGCCCTCGCCTTCCCGGGCTGCGACCTGCCCGGCGTCTATGGCGCCGGCGCGTTCCAGACGCTGCTCAACCGCGACTTCGTGGTGCCCAGCAGCCGGCTCTTCATCATCGGCGGCGGTAACGTAGGTATCATCGCGGGCTATCATGCCTTGCAGGCGGGCATCACGGTGGTGGGGCTGGCAGAGGGGCTGCCGGAGGTGAGCGGATACTGGGTCCACTCCGACAAGCTGGTCCGCCTCGGCGTGCCGATCCACACCTCCACCACAGTGGTTTCTGCCAACGGGAGGGAAGCGTTGGAGAGCGTGACCACCGCCCGGGTGGACGCGAACTGGCGAATCATACCCGACACCTACCAGACCTTTGCCTGCGACACGCTGCTGGTGGCGGTGGGGTTGGACAGTATCGACGAGCTCTACCTGATGGCGAAGAAGTTCGGCATGGACGCCCATATTGCCGGTGATGCGGAGGAGATCGCCGAGGCATCCGCCGCCATGTTCTCCGGCCGCGTGAGGGGCCGGGAGATCGCACGGGCCCAGGGCCGTGATGTGGTCGTGCCCGACGAGTGGCGCACCATGACCGCCACGTTGAAGGCCAAGCCGGGCCACGAGGACTTCCCCGTCGTCGTCCCTGCTCGCGGCAACGTGTTCCCCGTCTTCCGTTGCGTAGAGACCATCCCATGCAACCCTTGCTCGGCGGTGTGCTCGCAGGAGTCCATTCTCATAACGGGCGACGGCATCCTGCCGATTCCCGATTTCGACGGCGATTGCACCGGCTGTCTCCGCTGCGTGGCCGCGTGCCCCGGCCTGGCCATCACCCTGGTGGACCGGCGGGAGGGCAACGGCCGGGCGAGGGTGACGCTGCCGTTTGAGATGCCGTTGACCTTCAGACCCGGCGATGCGGTCCCCGTGGTGGCACACAGGGGCGAGGACCTTGGGCCCGCCACCGTGGTGGACATCATAGACCGCCGCGCCATCGCCGCTTGCACCGCAAAGTGCCCCGCAGACGTGCGGGCGCCAGGCTACATCGAGTTGATCCGCAAGCGCCAGTATGAACGAGCCGCCGATCTGCTCTGGCGCGACATGCCGCTGCCTGCTGTGTGCGGCCGGGTATGCTATCACCCGTGCGAAGACCACTGTGCCCGCGCCGCCGTGGACGCGCCCGTGGCCATCTGCGCGCTCAAGCGCTTCGTGGCTGACTGGGCCATGGAAGCCGGCCACCAGCCCAAGCCGTTCCCTCGCTGGCGGAGTGAACGGGTCGCCGTTGTCGGCTCCGGGCCAGCCGGCCTCGCGTGCGCCAATGAGCTTGCGCACCGCGGCTATCCGGTCACCGTGTTGGAGGCCGCGCCGGAAGCCGGAGGCCTGCTCCGTTACGGCATTCCGGCCTATCGCTTGCCGAATCAGGTGTTGGACGAGGAGCTCGATTGCCTCACCAGCCGCGGCATTGAGATCCGCACCGGCGAAGCAGTCACCGACGTGGCGGCCCTGTTGGAGGAGGGGTTCAGGTCGGTCTTCCTCGCTGCGGGCGCCCCCGCCGTGACCAGAATGGGCGCCGAGGGCGAGGATGTGGACGGCATCCTCGGGATGCTGGGCTTTCTGCACGACGTGAACACTGGAGCCATCACGGAACTGAGCGGTACCGTGGCGGTCATCGGCGGCGGCAACTCGGCTATGGACGCGGCCCGTGCCGCCGTCCGACTGGGCGCCGACCGGGTGCGGGTCATCTACCGCCGCTCCCGGGAGCAGATGCCGGCTCACGCATGGGAGGTCGAGGAAGCCCACACCGAGGGCGTCGAATTTGACTTCCTCACGCTGCCCACCGGTTTCAGCCGGTCTCCGAACGGCGAGGTCGCCGTGACCTGCTGCCGCATGGAGCTGGGCCCGCCGGACGCCTCCGGCCGGCCCCGGCCAGTACCGGTGGAGGGCTCCGGGTTCGAGCTCAGGGCCGACCTGGTCATCAGCGCCATCGGCCAGGCCCCGGACATCGGGCCCCTGGCCGGCCGGCTCAGCACCAACTCGTGGGGTGCGGTGGAGGTGGATCCCACCACCCTGGCCACCAGCATGCCCGGCGTCTTTGCCGGCGGCGACGTGGTCAGTGGTGCCGCCACGGTGGTTGAGGCATTCGGGGCGGGCAAGCGGGCAGCGGAGTCCATGGACCGTTACCTGAGGGGGGTGGACCTGGTGGAGGGCCGTGACGCCCCCGCACCCGCAATGATCCGGAGCTTGGATGGTATCGTGCCAGAGCCGCGGGTGCCGGCCAGGAGTCTGCCCCTGGTCGGGCGGCCCACCGGCTTCCACGAGATCGTGGCCTGCATGAGCGAGGATGAGGCACTGCGAGAGGCGGGACGTTGCCTCGGCTGCGGGCTGCAATCCAGCTCCATGCCAGGTCCGGATATCGTGGCCAAGCATCCGGTGGTACCGGGTGTCCCCCGCTCAAAAGACAGCTCGGTGCTGGTCACGTTGGAGGTGGCGGCAGAGCTGGCGGCACAGGTGGCCAGCATCCGCGTCCAGCCGGAGACGGCAACGCAGCCGGTGACCACGGTCATGCCTCCGGCTACCGATGACGACGTCATCGTCTGCCGCTGCGAGCGGGTTTCAATGGGCCAGATTCGTCGCGCGATGCAGAGCGGACTGCGGGACATGAACCAGCTCAAGGGCATGGTGAACGCAGGGCTGGGCGCCTGCGGCGGCAAGAGCTGCGGCCCCATCATTGAGTCTATTCTACGCCGTGAGGGGGGGGTGCCGCCCGGCGAGGTAACGGGCTTCACCGAACGGCCGCTGGTGGCCGAGGTGCCACTCGGCGCCCTGTCTGGCATATCCTACAAGCCTGGTGACAGGTGAGGTAACGATGAATTCTGCATACGACCTGGTGATCATTGGCGCTGGCTCGGTGGGGCTCCCGACGGCGCTTGTCGCACAGCGCGCCGGACTCAAAACCCTGGTACTGGAAGCCCGTGCCTCGGCGGGCCAGGGCGATGCCAAGACCGCCATCGGTGGCATCCGGGCTACTCACTCCCACCCGGCCAAGATCCAGATCTGTCTGCGCTCCCTCAAGGTGTTCGCCGAATGGGAGGAGAAGGAAGGCGACGACATCGGCTGGAACATGGGCGGCTACCTCTTCCCGGTGTATACCGAGCAGGACGAGAGCACGCTGAAGGGACTTCTCCAGGTGCAACGGGCCCACGGCCTCAACATCGACTGGATCGATGCCGCCACGGTCAGCCAGCTCGTGCCGGGCATCCGCCAGCAGGGTCTCCGCGGCGGCACCTATTCACCGGAAGACGGGAACTCATCGCCCCTTCGCTGCAACGCCGCGTTCCACCGGGCCGCCAGCGCCGCCGGCGTTGAGTTCCGTTTCGGCGAGAAGGTGCTCGGTACGGATGTGACTGGCGGCCGTGTCGTCAGCGTCACCACCGACCGGGGCAGCTATGCGTGCGCCAACGTGCTCAACGCCGCCGGCACCGAGGCCGCGGAACTGGCTCGGCACGTGGGGCTCGACCTGCCCGTTTACCCCGACTCCCATGAGGCCGGAATCACGGAGCCGACGGCCCGCTTCTTCGAACCGCTGATTGTGGACATCCGCCCCACGCCCGGTGCCAAGAACTGCTACTTCTATCAGAACTGCGAAAACCGGCTGATCTTCTGCCTGACGCCTGAGCCCCTCTTTCCAGGTACGGACCGGGACTGTACTTCCAGCTTCCTGCCCCTGGTGGCCCGCAGGCTGACGGACCTCTTCCCCAAGCTCATGAACATCCGGGTCAGGCGAACCTGGCGCGGCTGTTATCCACAGACCCCGGACGGACATCCCATCGTGGGCCAGGCACCGGACGTGGCCGGATACTTCTTCGCCGCGGGCATGTGCGGGCAAGGCTTCATGCTGGCACCGGGGCTGGCGGATGATATCGTGGGGCTGATCGTGGATGGTAAGACCGTCACCGAGCCCCACATCTTCGACCTCTTTTCCTTGGAGCGGGACTTTTCTGCTTCAACGGAAGCGCTGAAATAGGCAGTTGGCATCCGCCATCAGGAGTGGGAGTCTGCACACCGCCTATTGGGGGCCCACCCGCCAACTCTGGCCACGCCCCTTCTTCCGCCGTATTTTCTCCCTGACCCCGGCTCATTGAGCACGGTTCGGCTCCCCTCCGATGCCGGGCCACTCTCCCCACCCAACACCAGGAGCTTCCATGACGCGGACCGTCAAACACTCCGGAACCACGCCACCGATTCACGGGAGACGCACCTCCATTGCCTTCTGGGGACTGGCGCTCCTCGCCCTGGCCTTCTCCGGCACCCCCATGGCGGCCCAGTCCGCCTTCCAGCCCGGTTTCCAGCCGGCCAATCCTTCCATGGCCCAGCCCGACAACCGGGTCATGGGAGCCAACTGGCAGCTGGCCGCCCGCTTCGCTCCCTACAAGATGTCGAACCTCACCCACAGCACCTCGGTGAACCCCAGGTGGATCGGTGATACGGACCGTTTCTGGTACCAATGGGACGACTCCCGGGGCTCCCACTATTACATCGTTGAGCCCGCCCGGGGCACCAAACGGGAGATCTGGGACAACGACTGGATCGCCGCCGAGCTCACCCGCATCACCCGGGACCCGTGGGACGGCCAGAACCTCCCCATCCGGAACATTCAGTTCGTGGACGCGAACACCCTCCGCTTCGAGGTGGAGTCCAGCCTGGACGAGGAGATCCCGGACGAGGAGGCGGAGTTGGGCGAGCAGCAGGAGGACCAAGAGCGCAGAGCTCCCCCCCGGCGCCCCAGAACGCGGAAGAAGGTCTTCTACTTCGAGTATGACGTAGACGCCCAGACGCTGCGGGAGTTGGAGGTCTGGGAGGAGCCCAGGAGCCACCCCGGCTGGGCCGGCGTATCCCCCGACAGCTCCATGGTGGTCTACAACAAGGAGTGCAACCTCTACATGATGGGCTGGGACGATTACATGAAGATCGTGGAGGCCCGTCATAAGAAGACCGGGGCCGCCGCGGACTCCGCCGAGGCGGCGGTGGAGGTGGAGGAGACCCAGCTCACCACCGACGGAGAGATGTTCTACTGCTATGGCTCCTACGGCCGTGGACGCCACGACGAGGAGACGGAGGAAAACTGGGGCAAGCGCCAGAGCGCCGGGGTGATCTGGTCCCACGATTCCAGGTACTTTGCCATGACCCGGATGGATCGGCGGGAGGTGGGAGAGCTCTGGGTGGTCCACGCCGTTGGCAACAAGCGCCCCCAGCTCGAGAGCTACAAGTACGACATGCCCGGCGAGGAGAACGTCTCCCAGACCGAGCTTCTGGTCTACGACACCGAGGCCCGGGAGATGAAGAAGATCGACGACGACCCCTGGAAGGATCAGCGTATGGGGCTCTTCACCGATCCCACCCCCAGGGGCCGGCGCTACGCCGCCCGGAGCGGAGAGGACCAGGAGCCCCCCATCCGGATGTGGCTGTCACCCAGCTCCGACGAGCTCTACTTCTGGCGGAGGAGCCGGAACCAGCATCGGGTGGATGTGATGGTGGCGGACCCGGCCACCGGCGACGTCCGGGTGGTCATCGAAGAGCGGCTGAACACCTACGTTGAGCACCGGCCCCCGCGACGGCTGGCCAACGGGGACCTCATCTGGTGGTCGGAGCGGGACGGATGGGCCCACCTGTACCGGTACGGCGCCGACGGCACCCTGAAGGCCCGCCTCACCGAGGGGCCGTGGCACGTGGTGGGCGTCACCGAGGTGGATGAGGACAGGGGGTTGGTCTTCTTCAACGCCAACGCCCGGGAGCCCGGGGAGGACCCCTACTACCGCCACCTGTACCGGGTGGGGGTGGACGGGAGGGGCCTCACCCTCCTGAACCCCGGCGACTTCGACCACCGGACCTCCGTGAGCGAATCCGGCCGATTCTTCGTGAACAACTATGCCAGGGTGAGCACCGCCCCGGCATCAAGCCTCCACGATGCCAGCGGCCGGAAGATCCTGGACCTGGAGGTGGCGGATTTCTCGGCCCTGGAGGCCGCCGGGTACCAGTTCCCCGAGCCCTTCCAGGTGAAGGCCGCCGACGGGATCACCGACATCTACGGGGTCATGTACAAGCCCTTCGACTTCGACCCCGAGAAGCAGTATCCCATCGTGGCCTACGTATACCCGGGGCCCCAGACGGAGGCGGTGGCGAAGTTCTGGACAGCGGCCCCCACCGAGGTGGCCCTGGCCCAGATGGGGTTCATCGTCATCACCATCGGCAACCGGGGCGGACACCCGGACCGCTCCAAGTGGTACCACAACTACGGCTACGGGAACCTCAGGGACTATGGACTGGCCGATAAGAAGGCCGGCATCGAGCAGCTGGCGGACCGGCATCCCTTCATCGATATCGAGCGGGTGGGAATCTACGGTCACTCCGGCGGAGGCTTCATGTCCACCGCCGCCATGCTGGTCTATCCCGATTTCTTCAAGGTGGCCGTCTCCTCGGCCGGCAACCACGACAACGACGTCTACAACCAGAACTGGTCCGAGAAGCACCACGGGATCAAGGAGGTCGTCGATAGAGACGGGGAAGTCACCTTCGAGTACGACATCCAGAAGAACTCGGAGCTGGCCGGAAACCTGAAGGGCCACCTCCTCCTCACCACGGGAGACATCGACAACAACGTCCACCATGCCGGCACCTTCCGGGTGGCGCAGGCCCTGATCCGGGCCAACAAGCGGTTCGATTTCTTCATCTTCCCGGGCCAGCGCCACGGCTTCGGCGACATGTCGAACTACTGGTTCTGGCTGAGGGCGGAGTACTTCGCCAAGCACCTCCTGGGAGAGGAGCGCACAGCCGTGGACATCACGGAGCTGAACAACGAGCGTGAGCAGAGTGGTGGCGGGGCCGCTGCCGCCCGGGCACGGAGGTAGGGGAGCACCTGCACAACTCTGCACCCGTGGAGCCACGCGGGCCGCGGCCGGTGACGGTAGCCCGTCTCGGCCGCGACCCTTCCACACCGCCCGGACCATCGACCAGTCCGGGCGGTTGTTTTTCCGGCTCTCCTGGCCGAGGCCAAGCCGAACTGTCGCCGACAGCGGAACGCACGGCCCCTGAAGAAATGAAATGGGGAAGGCCCGCTGTCTCACTCCGTTGCCCGGGGGTCCAAGAGCCATTAGAGTACCCTATCGGCGCCTTCGTGGCCCTTCGTCCCTTGGCCGAGGGGGCTCGGCGGTACCGGAGCCTTTGCTGTTCTCCTGCCGGGATGGAGGGATTGAGAATGAGACCGATGAAGACTGGTGCCCTGCGTGGAGCCCTGATTACACGAGCCGGGGCGGTGTTGGGTGTTATGCTGGCAACGCAGGCATGCCTTGGCATGATGGAGGATGACTTTCCGGAGGAGCCAAGCGTCTACGAAGTGGCTTTCGCGGCCAGGTTCAATGTGGACCTATCCGAGATGGTGGAACGCCCCTCCGGGCTCTGGTACAGGGACGACATGGAGGGGGAGGGGCTGAAGGCAGACTACGGACACGACGTCATGCTGGCGTACCACGGCTATTTGTACGACGGAACGCACTTCGAATCATCCCCGGAGGAGGAGCCCTTCGAATTCACGCTCGGGGCGGCAGGCATCATGGCCGGGTTCCAGGAAGGTGTTCTGGGGATGAGTGCGGGTGGGCAGCGCCTGGCCCTGATTCCACCCAGTCTGGCCTTCGGGCGGCAGGGGAGTGCAGATGGACGGGTCCCGCCGAACACCTGGATGGTGTTCGAGCTTCACGTGCTCTCCATCGAAGGGGTTGTCTTCTGAGCACGGGGCGTCTTCCGCCCCATCACCCCGTCTCCGAAAGTCGTTCCCTCCGAAGCTGGCCCCGTTCAGTGGATCCGTACTCCAGTGCGAAGCTCCGTGCGCAGGCTCTCGGCGATGTCGGCAGCATAATCCCGGAACTCGGGAGTAGGCTCGAAGGGTTGCCAGTCTGACGAAATGTCCGTTTGAGCCTGATTCTCCAACGTCAGCCTCACGGTGTAGACGCTGGCCCCGCCGGCACGCTGGTGCCGCTCCCGTGCAAGCATCAGAATACGGGTGCGAACCGCTTGAGCACCTGCCTCCACCTCATCGTCGAAGGGCATTCGGTCCCTCCAGTGAGTCTGTACTGTGAGGTTTGGAGACTCAGCCTGCCGCTCGATCTCGTACTGGTAGAGTTGGAGCACCTGGATCGTCTGGAACAGCACCTCCGGCCCCGTGCCGTCACCCACCTCCCAGCGGAGCATTCCCGTGGCTCCGCCCGCCGCACACGCCACCGGAAGACTGGCGACGACCAGAACAGCCGCCGCTGTGATCAATGTCCTGACCATTCTCGCACCTCTCTCTCGCTTGACCTTACGTGTGTGTTGCTCGTTCTGCCGGTCCGTATGAAGCTCCGCAGGCAAGCAAACAGCCCAGAGGCATCCCGGGAGGAGCACTCCTCCCGGCCAACCTTACCTTATACCCATCATAACGACCGGCACCCTCTAGCGGTCACTCTCTCATCTTGCTCCCGGCACAGGGCCCACTGCTCAACCTAGAAGGGAAGCCCCAGGTAAACGCCCAGGTTCACCCCCCGGGGAAAGAGCTCGCCCCCACCCTTGAGGAACAGGAAATCTGAGATCTGGATCAGGACACCGCCGGTGAGGTTGAGTCCGCTCTTGGTCTCGTCATGGCGTTCCACCCAGTAGAAGCCCATATCCCCCTTTTCTTCCTCCTCATCCCGGAACTCGCGATACGCGGACTTCTTGGTATACCCCACCCCGGCGAAGAGTGCCAACCCCAGATCGAGGGCTCGGATGACACCCACAGTGAACGTCCGGTAGACATCCTGGTCCCGGAAGCGTTCGTCCCCTCGCGCCCGGGCCTCAGCCACAGTCATGTCTCTCTCGAAGAACTCACCCTTCCCCGGGGAGTTGAAGGTCATGCGGCCGCTGGCGAAGGCACCGAAATTCCAGGTGGGGCTCATCCGGAACACGCTCATGCCGGTGAGGACGTTGGGTACGTTCAAGGAGAGGCCTATCCCGGTCCCGGAGAATTGGCGTATGTCCAGCCTTTCCTCTTCCTCCGGCATGGGTAGCTCCTGAGAGAAGACGGACCCCGGAAACACTCCCAACATAAGTACTGCGCACAATGCCGCGTGAGAACCACGAACATGGCCAAGCATTTTGAGCTGTTCCTCCTGATAACGGACGAAGGGCCTGATCCGTTGCTCCACTCTGAGCTTCCGGCACACCGTCCCGTATTGCCGCCGGAAGATGCCAGCGCACCGATCCTCACGACGGAGCGGGTTCGGCCAAGGATAGATCCAAGGTACGCCTTTTCTCCTGGAATTCAACCAATCCCCGAGGCTCCCCCCTATCTTCTTTGGACCTCGTGCAGTCAAGGTTCGGAAAAGGGCTCGACGAGGGTGGCTTGAGCGGTCTGGCGGACCCTTGCGCATGTGCTGGAGTATGCGAGATTGAAAGGAGAGTGGCTTCGCGGCGGCTGGCCGGACTTCCCGGACGTTCATGGAACACAAAGAATCCCGGTCAGCTTGCCAGGAAGGAAGGAAGGAAGGAAGGAGGAACGGAGATGAATTCATCGAAGCTTCGGGGCATTCTCGTGTGGTTCCTCTCCGGAGGCTTCCTGCTCATGGCCGGATCCTGTGAGGTCGGTCACCTCACGCCTCCGGAGGAGCATGAGGAAGAGGAACCCCCGGAAGAGGGAGAGTATGCCAGCAGAGACGGAGGAGCCGGGCTCAGTCTTCAGAGCGCTCTCGGGACCTCCGGGATGCGGGCAGGAGACATTACCATCCACTTCCTTTGAACAGATGTAGGCTGATCTGAGCGAACAGGAATCCCGGAAGGCACGCTAGCGTGATCTGACGACGTCCTGGGTTGGCGTACTGGTGGGGGCAGTCTCCCTGGTGGAGGCTGCCCCTTCTGTTCACCGGCTCTTCACCCTCCGGACCTGAGCTTCACCCTTTCCGGCATGCGGACGGGGGCTGAGCGAAGAAGGCCGGGGGGCATACTGAGCTTCCAGCACACCCCCCGGCCAAACCTCCATGAGGCAGCCCCGGGGTCAGAACGCCCGGGGCATGATGGTCCGGGGAGGCGCCGAGCCCTCCTGGTCGTCGCCCCCAAAGGTGTAGGCAGCGTCCCACCCCATAAGCTCCAGGTCACGGCCCGGCACCGGGAAGTGGATGGGCGTGCCCTCCCACAGGAGACCCCACCCGCGGGCATCGAAGAACGAGCCCGGCCCGTCGATGCCATACATCTCGAGGCGTTTCTCATAGATGAGGAACTCCATGAGATTGGGATCGTTTCCGGACACAGGATCGAGGCCGCCCCGCCCGACCCGGGTCTTGTTGATGAGGTCCGCAGCAAGGTTTGTCTGACCCAGCCGCAGATAGGCCTCGGCCCGGATGAAGTCCAGCTCCCGCAAGGTGAACCCGGGCATGGGTCCCGTGCGGGTGAGCCAGTGGTCGTAGCGGTTCGGGAGGTAGCGCGAGTCCCGGTAGTCCGGGCTCGCGGGATGGAAGTTGGACGCACCGTAGTGGTAGAAGTCCGTTCCCGGCTCCAGGGGCTCCCCCGGCGCATGGATCCGCCGGTCCGGCGTCTCAAGGACGTACTCGTACCGGCCGGTCCAGTCGCCGTCGTTGTACCAGGCCTCCCACCCCCCCGTCGTGTCCGCCGGGCCGATCACCATGTAGTCCACCCGGCTCCAGATCTGCATATAGCTATAATAGAGGGTTCCCACGAACCATCCCGTGCCCGGGTCCCCCTGGGGCGAGAACTGCTCGGTGATCCCCTGGTCGGCATGCTGGAGGACCCGGTTCCAGTCGACGGCATTCCGCTCACTCACGGACCGCGCAACCTGTGGCAGGTACCGGGCCTTGAAGGTGTGGATCAGGCGGACCAGGTCGTGATTGGTGTAGCTCACCCCACCCAACCACTCCGACGGGATGGTGAAGCTGTTCGCCTGTGCCAACCGCAGAGCCTCATCCAGCTGGGCCATCCCGGCGGCGAAGACTTCCTGGTAGGGCACCATCTCGATGGGGTCCGCCTCCAGGTCGACGGTTTCGTCCAGGATGTAACCCTGATCGAAGAACAGGCCGACCCAGGCGTGGAACATCCCCTGCATGAACTTCCCGTAGGCCTCCAGCCGGGCGTTGTCCCGCCCATCGGGACCAAAGTCCAGTCCGCCCTTCCGGGCGATCATGGCGTCGTTCACCGCCGAGATGCCTCCGTAGAGGCCGTGCCAGGTGGTTCCCTGGACACCGTAGCTCCCCAGTTCGTTCGTCCACCGGGCTCGGGGGAACCGGGAGATCCCGTGCATGGTCCAGTTCCCCCACCCCGAGGTAATGGTTTCGGATCCCACGGCCAGGGTCATGGCCGGGGTCTCCCGGTAGGCCCTCAGCCACCAGGTGCGGAAGGTTCCACCCAGGAGTGACTCGACATCCCCCGGGTCGGCCAGGGCCCTTGCCGCATCGGGATTGTTCAGGTTCACCGTGTCCATATCGACGCATGCGGGCACTACCAGCGCCAGGGTGAGCGCCAGGGCCGCATTTCGGATCCAATGTCTCATCGTTCCATATCCTTGGTTTGAGACGGGGGCGGCCATCAGAAGTCCACCTGCACGCTCAGGGAGATAGTGCGCATCCCGGGATAGGACGCATATTCCGTGGTGGTGATGGTGCTTCCCACCTCCGGATCCCATCCCCCAAAGTTGGTCCAGGTGTAGAGGTTGCGCGCCATCAGGGCCACGCTCAAGCCCGCCGCCTGCCGGGCACCCAGGAGCCGGGCCACCAGCTCCGGGCTGAACCGGTAGCGGGCCGAGATCTCCCGCAGCTTCACGTACCCGGCGTCCTCCAGCAGGCTGTGGAACTGCACCGCCGAAACGTAGGTCAGGGGCTTCTGGGCATACTCCGGCTTGCCCCGCTGGTCAAACGTCCACGCGTTGCCGTCCCGGTGGGCCCAACCTAACTGACTGTTGTAGATCTGGCCTCCCACCTGGGCGTCCACCAGGCCTCCGAACTCCAGGTTCCTCCAGCGCAGGAAGGTGGAAACGGCCCAGGTGAAGTCGGGCTCGGTGTTCATGACCTCTTCCAGAATGTTGTTCCCATCGTCATCCCGAATGGGAACCGGATGACCCCAGTTGTAGGTTCGGCCATCGATCTCCACCGAGGTATGCCAGAGCTCCTTGGCGATCCCGTCCTTCCAGGTGTTGCCGAAGCCCACCGGAACCAGCCATCCCTCGTCGTTCACGTCCCATGCGCCATGGGAGTCCGCATGGTAGGCGGGAAGATCGTCATGGCTCCGCATCCTGGGGGCGCCCCACCGGCTGCCCAGGGAGGCTCCCTCGGCCCGGCGGAACCCGCCGCTGGTGTAGGGCATGCGGTCGAACTTGGTTATCACGTGACGGGACCGGTCACCGATCAGGGTTACGGCCCAACTCATGTCCGGCCGGTTGATCAGGGAGGTCTCGAGCTCCACCTCCCAAGTGTTCCCTTCCAGGGTGCCCGCATTCTGCATTTGGTGGCCGTAGCCCACCACCCCGGGAAGCGGGATCCAGAGGAGCTGGTCCTCCACCACCGATTGGGCGCGGGTGACCTGCAGCGAGTATCGATCCCGGGCGATCAGGTGGAGACCGAATTCCTTCTCCGTGGCCAGCTCCGGCTTGAGCGCCCTGTTCCCCAGGGTAGACTTGACAGGTACACCGCCGGCGATACCCCAGGTCTCGAACCGGTCGGAGAAGGCGGGGCGGCCACCGGCGGTCCCGATGGAGGCATGCAGCTTGAACTCGGTGAGGAAGTCGATGGGCCACCATCTCTCCTGGGCCATCCGGTACGCCCCTGCGGCCCGATAGTAGGTGTTCCAACGTTCATCGGGACCAAAGAGGGAGCTACCGTCCTGCCGGACCAGGAAGTCACCCACGATCCGGTTGGCATAGTCCAACCCCAGCGTGAAGTAATACCCCTCGGAGCGGACGGCCGTCGTCGTCGAGCCCATGGCCCGCTCACCGGCAATGCCGAGTGCCCGGGTCTCCCGGGCCGCCAATTCCCGACCTCGAGCCCAGGTGGACTCTAAATCGTCAAACTCCGCGAGATAGCGCAGGTTGTTGCGCACCGTCAGGTTCCCGAACCGGTGCATGAGCCGGACGTTGAGGGCTCCGTTCAGTGCCTCCCGCATGGTGTTCTGGCGCAGGATCTGCCCCGTCTCGAAGGTGGTATGATAGGTCATCATGAAGCCCACCGGCCAGTAATCGTAGGACCCGATCTCTGAACGGTCGAAGCTCAGGCTTCCGTCCACCCTGAGCCAATCTCTGGGCGAGTAGCTGGTCTGCAGGTTCCCCATGAACCGGGACCGGTTCTGGGCGCGCTCATTGTATTTCAGCAGATACAGGGGGTTCTCCTGGAGGATGTTCGGATCCGGCATCCAGTTGTACGTGAACACGCCAGCGGGATCGGGAGCCGTGAGGTCCACGTCCGCCGGCATGAAGAAGATCTGGTAGAGTGGATCCGGAACGGGGAGGATACCCCGGTTCGTCCGGGAGTAGAAGCCGCTGACCCCGAGGCTCAGGTTCGGCGCTATGTCATGGTCCACGTTCATCCTGAGACCCCGTCGCACATAGGGATCCATCAGCCGCACAATCCCCGTCTGCTCGTGGGTCGTGGCGGAGATGTGGAACCGGGTCTGGGCGGTGTTCTGGGACATGCTCAACTGGTGGTTCTGCATGGCCCCGCGCTTGAAGACCTGGTCCACGTGATCGATGATCCGGAAGTAGGGGGTGTTGGCGATGGCGAACTGGTTGGTCACCCGGTTCGCCCGATCCACCACATTGCCGTCACGATCGAGCCAATCGCCGGTGTTCTCGTCCATCAGGAACGGATGGGCGTGGGTGACGATCTGCATCTTCGCACGGTCTGGCGGGATCTCCTCGAATCCCATCTCGCTTCGCAGGGAGAACCTCTGGACCCCCCGACCCAAATCGGTACCCCGCCGGGTCGTGATCTGGATGACGCCGTTGGACGCCCGGGATCCGTACAGCGACGAGGCCGCCGCGCCCTTCACCACCTCCAGACTCTCGATGTCGAACCCGTCGATGTCACGGAGGGAAGCGCCCGAGGCCAGGATGACCCCGTCCACCACGATCATGGGCGAGTTCCCCCGGGCGATGGAGGTCGGAGTCCGGAGCAGCACGTTGACCTCCGCGCCGGGCTCACCGTCGGACTGGCGGACCCGCGCCCCGGCCACACGGCCCCGGAGCGCACCCAGGATCTCCACCTGGGGAACATGCAGTTCCTCGGCCCGAACGGAGGACACCCTGAAGGGCACGCTCACACCGGCGGTGGGATCGCTCACACCCGTCACCACAATCTCCTCGAGGCGAAGGGCCGTGATGGTGATCTGGAAGTTCACTTCCACGCTCTCGCCCGATCGGACCTGGACGTTTGCCTGTCGCCGGGTGGAGTAACCCAGCATCTGGGCCACCACCGTGTACGTTCCGGCGGGAACATTCGAGATCATGTAGCGTCCGGCATCGGTCGTCAGCGCACCGAGCTGGGTCCCTTGCAGGCTCACCTGCACGTTAGCGACCGGCTGGCCGGTCTCGGTATCCGTGACCAGCCCTGTGATCACGCCCTGTCTCACCGCCTGGTCATCTGCGGGGAGGACGGCTGCAACCGACACCGGGCCGGGTAAGAGGTTCGCGACAGGCACCGCTTCGTCTATCGGTGCCTTGTGGGCCGCGGCCGGAGCCGCCGTGACCAACAGAGAGAGCAGTGCGGCAACCAAGGACGCAGAGAGCGCCCTGGCCACCAATCGGACAGGTGACTTCATGGTGTTTCCTCCACAGGGTCAAGTGTTGCTTCCGTCCGAACGGGGGAAGCTCCTTCGCGGCAAGCATGGCACATTCTGGGTATAATCTTCCTCCTTCCAGAGTATCCGAGGGTTCAATTGAGCGCCCTTCCGCAAGCCACGTTCTCGCCGATCACACTCACACGGCCTCTACGAGCCCAAAGTATTTCACCTGGAAGGCGAAATACGCATTTCCCGGTTCAGTTGGCGTGAAAAAGGAAAAAGGAATAAGGAGCGAAAATATCGATAGGGAGTGAGCGACCAGCAGGGCAGAACAGATGTCCACACAAGCCGAACCGAGACCCTGAGTCGCGCCCCCAGTGCTGCCGAGGCGGGTTGTGCCAGCCTGAATTGTACATCACTGGCGACCTTTGAGTGAAGGTTGCTTGTTTGGGCAACATACGGTTCGGACTTCAGATCCGTCAAGGCTCCTGTGACAACCTCGGAAACCAAGCCCAGGGAACCGGATTTCCGCGAGTCTCAGGGTGAGAGAGGCCGGCTTGCCCGACCTGCCGGCAGCATTCGTCAGTACTTGGGGTTGTACCCCAGGACCCTGCTGGTGCCCACGCCGTAGCGGGCGAACCCTGTGGCCAGGATGAGGGCGCACACCACCCCGTCCAGGACCGGCACGCCCAGGGCCTCCCGGATCTTCCGGTCCATGCCGCTGAGGCCGGCGCACCCCAGGACGATGACCTCGGCCCCGTCCTCCTCTATGGCCCGGCGGGAGAGCTCCATGAAGAGCCCCAGGTCCGAGAGGCTCTCCTCCCCCTTTTCCGGGGCTCTCACCGAGACCA
>PXFI01000279.1 GCA_003564295.1 Gemmatimonadota bacterium
CACCGGGATGGCCTCGGCGAGGATCTGCTGGCGCAGCCGGGGTTTGAGGGAGCGCCGCATAACCAGATCGATGGGAATCCCCATCCGCTCGGAGAGCTCGTTCTCCAAGGAGATCAAGGTCAGGAGGTCCGGTACCTCGGTGAAGGTCACGAGGAGGTCGAGGTCGCTTCCCTCGTATGCGTCCGCACGAACGCGGGAGCCGAACACCTCCAGGGTTTCCACCCCATATCGTTGGCGCAAATCGGGAAGAAGGGCGCGCAGGCGGCGGAGGAGAAGCTCCAAGTTCGGTTCAGCGTTCATCTCAATGGGCTTCGGATGGAGGAGCGGCCCACGACCCGGACCCAGCTCTCTGCCGGGAAGTTAGCCGCGGAGGACCTGAGAAGTCCACACCATCCCTTGGTACGTCAATGCCCAACCCCCGGGCCCCGGCACACTGGAGCCCATCGGGGGACAACAGTGGGTTCCGATAACGCCGGGGACCTCCCAACCCCAAGGTCAAAGAAGGAAGTCCGTCCCCTCGGGAGTGGCACGAGCTTCCGAAATGCCGCCGGGTCGGACACCGACGTTCCACCAAGTCCAGTGTTGACAGTGACCATACGACTGTATAGTATTCCATACATGTGTTCAGTAGCTCGCTTCCGAGGTGTGGACTCCCACGCCAGTGGCATCGGTTCCCGCCCCGGTCCCGGCGGTTCCCGCTCCGGTCCCAGCGGTTCTCGCTCCGGACAGGGCGGCTCCGGTCCCAGCGGTTCCCGCTCCGGGCAGGGCGGCTCCGGTCCCGGTGGCGGGGATCCCTCCTCGTCCAAGAGGCGACGGCCCACCCTTCCGCAGCTACAGATTCCTCCGGAACACGAGAAGCCGGGGCCCGAGGATCATGCACCTTCGGGAGTCGAGCGCCCTGTCTCCGATCTCACGGCCCGGGCCCGCATCCGGGACGTGGCGGTGGAGCTGTTCGCATCCCGTGGCTATCGCGGAGCGTCCATCCGGGATGTGGCCCGCAAGGCCGGCGTCTCGCCCGGCCTCGTCCAACACCACTTCGGCAGCAAGGCTGGTTTGCGGGCGGCGTGCGATGCCCGGGTGCTGGAGACGTTGCGGGCGAGCGTCGAGCAGAAGCTGAAGCGGTCGGATTGGGACCAGGACTTTGTGTCGGTGCTGTACGAGACCGCAGGGCCCACGATCCGCTACATCGCCCGGGGGCTGGCGGAGGGGTGGGCGGGCGCGGGGGAGGTTTTCGACGAGGCAGTGAGGGGCACGGCCAGGTTCCTGACGGAGACATGGCCGGAGCGCTACCCGGTGGAGGCGGAATCGACCCGGAGGCACGCGGCGGTCATGGCGGCCATGAGCTTGGGTACCATCGTGTTGCACCGGCATCTGGCTCGCTGGCTTGGGGTGGATCCGGTGGAGCGGGGCCATCAACACGTCACGGGTTCTGCCGTGATGGAGATCCATCTCCGGATGGGGGAGTTCTTCGAGTCCGGGCCCGGGCAGGAGATCCGGAGAGCCTTGTCTGACTACGAACGGAAGCTGGAGGCTTCCGGGAAGGGCGGGGAGCGCGATGACCATGCGTGAGGGATCCGGGAGCCACGCGGGATGGCGGTCCGTGCCTGCCAGCCTGAGGTGGTGCCTGGTGCCGGTGGTTTTGGGTACGGCGGTGTGGGCGCACCCGTTGCCGGCCCAGACGCCGGGTGCGTTTCGGGAGGTGCAGGAGCTGACGCCGGAACAAGCCGTGCGCCTGGGTCTGGAAGCCAGCTCCAGGGTGCGTGCGGCGGAGTCGGAGGCGGCGGTGGCCCGGGCACAGCGCCGGGGGGCCCGGGGGAGCCTCCTTCCAGCGGTGTCGGCTCAGGCTGGCTACACGCGGCTGGGTGGGGACATTCCGGCCGACCTGGAATTCACCTTGCCGGGATTTGACGAGACGTTCAGCATCCTGCCCATCGAGCGGGATCGGTACCACACGGAGTTGGGGATCGAGCAGTCCCTCTTCACTGGGGGTCGGGTGCGGAACGCGGTCCGTGCGGCGGAGCGGGGCGCATCCGCCGCGGAGCGAATGGCGGACCAGACCCGGGCGGACGTGGCCCTGGAGGTCCAGAGGGCTTACTGGACGCTGCACGGGGGACTGGCGGCCCTGGACGCCGTTGGGGCGGCCCTGGCCCAGATGGATGAGCACGTCCGGGACATGTTGAACCGATACGACGAAGGTGTGGTGCTACGTAGCGAGGTGCTGGCGGCCCAGACCCGCCGCTCGGAGGTGGCCCTGGAGCGGGTGGAGGCCGAGAATGCCGTCCGGGTAGCGCGGCTCGAGCTGAACCGGTTCCTGGGTCTGCCGGCTGCTGAGGAGGTTCGGCCCGTGGGAACCGTTGCGCAGGAGGCCCTCTCCCCGGACCTGGATGCCCTGGTCTCGGATGCGGTGGCGACGAGGCCACATCTCCAGGCCATGGCCGAGGAGGTGGCGGCGCTGCGAGCCCAATCAGCCGTTGCCCGGGGGGGGCGGCTGCCGGATGTGGCCCTGGTGAGCCGGTACATCTACGCCCGGCCCAACCCCTACGTGTTCACGGAACAGACCGTGTTCCGGGGGACATGGGAAGCCGGCGTGGCGGTGCGCTGGTCGTTCTTCCAGGGAGGAGCCCACCGGGCCCGGGAATCGGAGGCGGAGGCCAGGCTGAGAGCCGCGGAAGCTCGCCTGGAGGAGGCCCGAGAGCTGGCGGCGGTGGATGTGATCCGCCAATACCTGGAGACCCAGCGGGCCGCCGAGGCGCTGGAGGTGGCGGCCCAGAACGTGGAGCAGGCTTCGGAAGGACTCCGGGTGACGAGGCGGCAGTTCGAAGAGGGGATGGTGCTGTCGTCTCAGGTCCTGGAGGCAGAGAGAGCCTACCGGGAGGCCCGGGCTCGGTTGGCGTGGGCCCGTGCCGAGCTCGGCATTGGCCGGGCGGCTCTGCGGCACGCCCAGGGGAGGGTCTGGTGAGGGCCGGGAAAGGGGAAGGGGCGGTCTCGGGGGTCGGTTCGGCAGGGGCAGGGGATGCCCATGCCGGAAGGGACGGCGGCGAAAGGGAGATCGTTTTCGAGGCCCGGGGCCTGACCAAGGTCTATCACATGGGAGAGGTGCAGGTGCACGCCCTGCGGGGATTGGACCTGGATCTCTACGCCGGAGAGCTGGTGGCGATCCTGGGGGCGTCGGGGAGCGGGAAGACGACCCTGGTGAACATCCTGGGCGGGTTGGACACGGCCACGGAGGGCCGAGTCCTTTATCGGGGGCGAGATCTCACCCGGGCCGACGACCACGAGCTCACCGAGTACCGGCGACATTACGTGGGGTTCGTGTTCCAGTTCTACAACCTGATTCCCAGCCTCACCGCCCGGGAAAACGTGGCCATCGTCACCGAGATCGCCCGGAATCCCATGACCCCGGAGGAGGCCCTGGCACTGGCGGGTTTGGACCACCGCATGGACCATTTCCCGGCCCAGCTCTCGGGGGGCGAGCAGCAGAGGGTGGCCATCGCCCGGGCCATTGCCAAGCAGCCTGCGGTGCTGCTCTGCGACGAGCCTACCGGGGCCCTGGACTCGAAGACGGGAATCGTGGTGCTGGAGGCCCTGGACCGGGTGAACAGGGAGTTGGGCACCACCACGGCCATAATCACCCACAACGCGGTTCAGGCTGAAATGGCGAAGCGCGTCATCTACCTCAGCGACGGGCTCGTCACGCGCATCGACGTGAACGAGCGCCCGCGGGACCCAAAGGAGCTGACCTGGTGAGGCGCAAGAACCCAGGTCTGCGAAGCGAGCCCGGAGAGGGGGCTGACGGCATGGTGCACCGAGACGCGGCCCCGGGCGGCAGGCCCTGGAAGGGGCTGATGCCGTGAAGCTCCCGGCCCTGGACCGAAAGCTCCTCAGGGACCTGCGGGGTATGCGTGGCCAGGCCATCGCCATCGTCTTTGTCATGGTGGCCGGGATAGCCACGTATGTGTCTATGGCCAGCATATACGACACCCTCCAGGGGACCCTGGAGCTCTACTACCAGGAATACCGTTTCGCCGAAGGGTTCGCCTCGGTACGGCGCGCCCCGGAGCAGGTGACGGAGCGTCTCCGGCAGGTCCCGGGCATGGCCACGGTGGAAAGCCGGGTTACGGCCGCCGTGAGGCTCCAGGTGCCGGGGTTCGACGATCCGGTAACGGGCCATATCGTCTCCATCCCGGAGGGACGCCAGCCCGAGCTCAACCGGCTGTACCTGAGAGAGGGTCGCCTGG
>PXFI01000143.1 GCA_003564295.1 Gemmatimonadota bacterium
GAGGGGTGGTTATCGGTCAATTGGGACCTGAACGTAAAGGAGAGGACCATGACACGCTGGCTAGCATTGACGACCCTGGTAGTTCTCATAGCTCCGGGCTGCGAGCCCGCGCCCGAGGTGGGGCCCCCCGATGTGCTCGGACAGCTTCAGCGGACCCACGATCTCAGCCATGTTCGGGCTGCGGTGCTGACCGGAGACGGGTTCCACGACGCCGAGGCCATGATCCCCATGGCCTTTCTGCGCTTGCGGGGCGCGGAGGTAACCATCCTCGGGCCTGAGACCGGCGAGGTGAGGGCCTACAACAGCAACCACACCCTCAACATTCATCAGGCGGCCCGTGATGCCGATCCCAACGCATTCGACGTTCTGCTCCTGCCCGGCGGGCGCGCCCCCGACGCCATCCGCCAGGACGAGGGCGTGGTGAGCTTCGCAAGGGAATTCTTCGCGTTGGAACGACCGGTGGCGGCCATCTGCCATGGAGCCCAAGTGCTGATCACCGCCGGGGTGATCGAAGGGCGCAGGCTGACGTGCGTGGGGGCCATCCAGGAAGAAGTGGTGGAGGCCGGGGGCACCTATGTGGATCGTCCCGTAGTGGTTGACGGCCATCTGATCACGTCCCGTCTGCCCGGTGACATCCCGGACTTCACCATTGCCATGGCCATGGCGCTGGTGGATCATCCTGACCCCGCGGCGGTCCCGGTGGTGCGCTGACGGGACGTCGCCCGGCGGGGTGGGGACGTCCCGCCGGCCTCATCCGGGCCGGCCTGGTCTCGGCCGGCCCCATGGCACCGGCAACCTGCCCGGCGGGGAAGTCCCGCCGGGCAGCGTCGCCGACTCGCGCATCAGCCAGACGGAGGCGCAGGCTCGGGCCCCCAGAGATTTGCCCGGAGCGCTCAGTAGCCCGGCAACCCCATGAACACGTCCGGGAGGGGCGTCTCCGGAGTCTGGGGCGGCAGGATGGGATACTGTACCACCGGCTGGTCGCCCGTCAGCGTCTTGAGGTAGGCCACGATGGTCTCCGCATCCGCCGGGGTGAGCTGGGTCCCGAGCTGGGCCGTGCTCATGACTTCCACGGCCTGGCTCAGGCTCCACACCGTCCCCGAGTGGAAGTAGGGGGGCGTGAGGTGGATGTTGCGCAGGGACGGGCTCTTGAAGACGTACTCGTCGTCCACCGTGCGGGTCACCTCGTAGCGGCCCTTGTCCTCAAGCGGAAGGATGTCCGCCCCGGGGCGCTCCACCACGCCGAAGGGGAAGTACCCGGTCCCTCCCAGGTTCACCCCCCTGTGGCAGGCCACGCATCCCCTTCCGATGAAGGCCTCGAGCCCTTCCCGCTCCTTTGTGGAGAGGGCGTCCGAGTCTCCCCTGAGGAACTGGTCGAAGGGGGCGTTGGGGGTGATGAGGGTGGCCTCGAAGACCTCGATGGCCCGGGCCAGGTTCTCGAA
The DNA here is from genome assembly GCA_003564295.1 of Gemmatimonadota bacterium. Lineage (GTDB taxonomy): Bacteria > Gemmatimonadota > Gemmatimonadetes > Longimicrobiales > Gaopeijiaceae > PXFI01. The sequence continues at coordinate 1,443 of PXFI01000143.1, forward strand.
CGTCACCGGGTCAGGCTCCCCGGGGAAGGCGGAGTGGAAGAGCTCCACATACTCGGGCATGCTCTCCAGGGTCGCCATGGCCCGCTCGGGCGTGTTGGCCATTTCCACGCTGGCCTGGATGGGGCCCATGGCCTGCTCCGCAAGATCCTCGGCCCTACCGTCCCAGAACTGGGCAAGGTTGAAGACGGCGTTCAGGACGGTGGGAGAGTTCCTGGGACCCCGCTGCCAACCGTGGCCCACGGAGGTCTCCAGGAGGTCCACACCTCCCAGGGCCAGGTTGTGGCAGGTGTTGCAGCTGATGAGCCAGGACGCCGAGAGGCGGGGCTCGAAGAAGAGCATCTTCCCCAGCTCCACCTTCTCAGGGTTTGAGGGGTTCCCCTCCAGCTCGGGGGGGTTGAAGGGGATGGGATCGAAGATCCCCCGGGCCTGAAGGATGAGGGGATCGTCGGTGGCGGCCATCTCCGGCTCTTCCAGCACTGGCGGGGTCCTGATGGGCTCTTCCACTGCCGGTTCACAGCCGAAGAGGGCTGTGGCCAGCAGAAACGCTGTGAAACGTGCTGCTTTCATGGGTCCACCTCGAGAATGGCTGATACTGGTCGGCTTGCCGGGGAAGATATCCCCGGGAGCCTCTCCATCAAAGTACCGAGAACCGCCGTTCAACCTCCTCCCAGCTCACCACGTCCCAGAAGGCCTGGATATAGTCTCCCCGGCGGTTCTGGTAACGGAGGTAGTAGGCGTGCTCCCACACGTCCAGGCCCAGGAGAGGGGTCATTCCCTCGGTGACCGGGTTCTCCTGGTTGGGAGTGGAGACGATCTCCAGGCGGCCGTCGGCACCCGCCGCAAGCCATGCCCAACCACTCCCGAACACGGCGGCGGAGGCGTTGGAGAACTCCTCCCGGAAGGAGGAAAAGGAGCCGAACCGGCCCGAGATGGCTTCAGCCAGGGGGCCGTTGGGCTCTCCTCCCCCCTCCGGGGAGAGGGAAGTCCAGAAGAGAGCGTGGTTCAGATGTCCCCCTCCGTGGTTCCGGACGGCTGTTGTCACCTCCTGGGGCAGGGCGTCCCACCAGGCCACCAGGTCCACCAGGGTACGGCCGTGGAGAGCGGTGTGGCCTTCCAGGGCAGCGTTAAGGTTGTTCACATACCCCTGGTGATGCCTGCCATGGTGGATCTCCATGGTCAGGGTGTCGATGGCGGCCTCCAGGGCGTAGGCAGGGTAGGGGAGCTCCGTGAGGGTGAAAGGATGGGCCTGGTCCCAAATGGCCCCCAGGAGCTCGATTGCCCGCCCCCGGTCAGGAGTTATCGTAGGCGCCGGTTCCGGAGCGCATGCTGTGGTCCCCGCCGGCACGGCGGCCGCCAGGGCGGCTCCTGCGGAAACCTTGACCATGGCTCTGCGGCTCAGGGTGTTCTCGAGAATGCTCATCAGGACCTCCGATTTTCTCTTGGTTCGACTCTCAACTATGGGCTCGCCCGTGTGGTCGCCTCGTCTGTGGACTCGACTTGCCCGTGTGGTCACCTCGCCTGCGGGCCCGAGTCGCTTGCGCAGGCGCCTGGTCTTCGGGATCAACCTACCTGTACCACCAGCCCCTTGAGATAGCTGCCCTCGGGGAAGGCCAGAGAAGTAGGGTGGTCAGGCCCCTGGTCCAGCCGTCGCAGGATGCGTCCTTCCCGGCCCGCGTCCAGGGCCGCGTCGGAAACGATCTTCTGAAAGAGCTCCGGAGCCATGTGCCCGGAACAGGAAAAGGTAAAGAGAAGGCCCCCGGGGCGCAGGAGGCTGAGGGCCTGGAGGTTGATGTCCTTGTAGCCACGGGCGGCGCCGTCCACCTGTTTCCGGGATTCGGCGAACTTGGGCGGGTCCAGCACCACCAGGTCGAAGCTGCTCCCGTCGTCCTTGAGGCTCCGGAGGAGCCGAAAGGCGTCCCCCTCCCGGGAATGCCATGCCCCGGGAGCAACCCCGTTGAGCTCGGCGTTCTTCCCTGCCAGCTCCAGGGCCTCCCCTGAAGCTTCCAGGTTCAGGACCCGGAGGGCCCCTCCTGCCAGGGCCGCGATCCCGAATCCCCCGGAGTAGGCGAAGGCGTTGAGCACCTCCAGGCCCCGGGCCGTCTGCTGGACCCAGCGGCGGTTCTCCCTCTGGTCCAGGTAGAAGCCCGTCTTCTGGCCCCTTCTCAAGTCCACCAGGAACCGGCAATCCCCCTCCCGGATCTCCACCAGGTCGGGGGGCTCCTCACCTGCAAGCAAGCCCACCCGGGCTTCAAGCCCTTCCTTCGTTCTGACGTCCGGATCCGAGCGCTCGAAGATGCCGTGGAGAGGGGCCCCCGGAACCAATGCCTCCCACGCCTTCTCCAGGGCGGGGACCAGCGTGTCCCGGAAGGCCTCGGCTCCCACCGAGAGGAGCTGGAGGACGAGGAAGGAGCCGTAGCGGTCCACCACCACCCCCGGAAGACCGTCGTTCTCGGAGTGGACCAGCCGGAGGGCGTCGACCCTGCCGCCTTCCAGGAGGCCCCCTCGCCGGAGAAAGGCTTCCCGGGCACGGCTATTGAAGAAAGCCGGCCCGATCTCCTCCTCTCCCCGGAAGCTCCATACCCGGGCCCGGATCTGGGAGGAGGGGGAGAAGGCGCCCCGGGCCATCCATTGCCCGTCGGCAGCCCGGATCTCCACGGTGTCCCCTGCTCCGGGGGCTCCCTCCACCCTGGCCACGGCCCCGGAGAACACCCAGGGGTGGCGTCGGAGGAGGGAGCGCTCCCGCCCGGGCTTCAGGGTCAGGGTGCCCATGGGCTGCGACGAGTA
>PXFI01000145.1 GCA_003564295.1 Gemmatimonadota bacterium
GCTCCGGCCACGGCGAGTGTCTGTAGTGCCTCCCGTCTGGTGACTGGCATCGTCTTCTCTGGTCCAGGTTATCAGTGGACGGTGGTGGGCGTGGTGATTCGTGGAGTCCGCTGGTGCTGGGTCCGGCCCAGGATGTCCAGCGAGATCAAGGATACGTGCGTCCAGTGGTACTCCAAGAGCTCGTCCATGAACCCTGTGAGATCGAAGTCGTCGCCCCGTTCCAGGAATGTTTGCGCCAGCAGCTTCTCGATCTGCAGCGGACCGATGACGTAGCCGACCCCATAGGTTGGCTGACGGAGGTAGAGCTGGAGCTCGCCCCAGATGAGAGGGCTGTCATGGACGACCCAGCCGTAAGGAGTGGTGTCCACCATGTGCTGGTATGCTTCGTGGAGGGTCAGCTCATTGCTGTGCATGCGCAGATCAGCCAGTCCCCTGGCGGCCCTGAATGCCTTGAGGTTATAGCTGACTTCTGCCGCGCCCGGCACATGGTCCACCAGTCCCAGGTGGTAGAGGAAGCGTTCCAGCCCCGTGGCCACCGCTTCTGCCCGTATCCCGTCCACATGGAACAGCCTCGGCTGGCCCCGGATCGGGCGGTGGTCACGGTCCCGTCGCAAGAAATCCTGGGTGTGGCCCAAGTGCTCGTGCACGATTAGGGGGAGGGGGTAGCGGTCCAGGACATTCTGGAAATAGTCCCGTTGCTCGCCCCGAGACCACCCCGTGGCGGGCCGGAGCGGCCCCAGGTAGTCGGGAACGGTGAACAGCTCGGATTGCTGGGTGAAGCGGTGGAGGTGCTCGCGGGCCGGGTTGACCCTCGCCAGGTACTCCTCCTCCGTCTGTACCGGATTGAGGGGAGGCGCGTAGCGGTAGCGGTGCCTCATGAGCAGCATTTTCGTGACCGCGCGCTCGTACTCCCGCTGCACCAGGGCCACTAGTTCTTCCCAGGTATAGGGGAGTAGCGCCACGTGCTCCAGGTACCAGTTGTAGTTGTCTATGCCCACGCCTGCGCCGTCGCGCATGCCAGGCATCTCGTGCTGGAGCCAGTCCCTGAATCCCTCGATGGCACGGAGCGCTTCTTCCGCGGGCGGGACCAGGTCTGGATGATGCTCGCGCAGCCCGGCAATGAAGCCCCGGAGGCGGTCTGTCTGCCCCTCCTTTGCCCTGATGGCGAGGAAGGCCAGGTCGGCGATGGGGTCCGTGAGGTTCCGCCGGGCCTGGTCCAGGATCACGGGAATTGCCGCGAGCTGGCGGCGCACCCCCTCCTGATCCTCACGGGAGATGGGGAGGGAGGGGATCCGCATGGACGGATCCATGCTCGTGCTCCATTGTGACGTGATCACGTCGTAGAAGGCGGGATCCTTCGTCCACGGCTTCCAGCGATGCTGGAACTCCGCCGCCTTCATCTCCGACAGCACCAGCAGGTACTCGATCTGGCTGACCGCGTCCCATGCCGTGGTATCTATGGCCGCCAGGCGTCGCTGGTAGTCCATGACCGTACGGAGCCGCTCATCCATGGCAGCCGGCGAGTAGTCCGGTACGCCATCCACCACCACCGGAGACCGGACGTCCCGGTGCCCGGCACCACCGGCGGCGAACGAGCGGAACGAGTCATTCAGCTCGACCAGCTCCTGGTAACCCGCGTCGAACTGGGACTGAGCCGAGAGGGTGACGCCCTCCCGCAAGCCGAAGGCGGGGAGGGTCAGGAGGAGGACCGGCAACAGCAGGTTGAGAATCTTCATTGCTGGATCCTTCCAGACAGGTTCATTCGGAGTCGGGATCTGACTCCGCCGGTGTGGAGAGCACCGGAACGATGCGCGGTTCGAGGACCTGGATGATGTCGTGACGGGATCCTTCAGGCCTGACCAGCGCGATCGGGCTGATGTACGCCCTCCGGGGCGAGACGTTGTCCTCGTCGAAATGCGCGTGATAGGCCATGTGCAGGCGCCCTTCCCGGTCCCGGAAGAGCATGCAGTGGCCGATGCCCACCAGGCCGTCCTGCTTCTGCAGGACAGGGTTGTACTCGCTCTTGGTCCACGGGCCCAGAGGCTGTTCGGCCCAGGCCAGACCGATGCCGTAATGCTGGCTGGTGTAGGGATTTGCCGTGAACAGCATGTAGTAGAGCCCTTCGTGCTTAAAGACCTCCGGTCCCTCGTTCACCTCCATGCGCCCTTCCTCCACCAACTCCCACGGCTGTTCCGGGCGCATCAGGTAGCGCCGGGTCTCAAGACGGATAGCGGAAAGGTCCTCCTCCATCTCCGCCCCCCATATCTCCAGACCATCCCTGAACTTGGCGAAATAGATATATTTCTGGCCGTCGTCATCCACGAAAAGAGAGTGGTCGATGGCCTCGAAGTCGGCCAACAGGCCGGGCTGGGCCTGGACGAAGGGACCCATAGGACTTGGAGCGGTGGCTACTGCCATATGCCTCTCCACGCTGAAGAACATGTGGTAGGTCTCTCCCATGAGGTACACCTCCGGCGCCCAGAACTGGCTATCGCCATGGACGTCGTCCCGGTGCAGTGCGAATCCGTCACGTACGCCGGCGGGCCCGCTCCATGTCTTCAGGTCATGCGAGGTGTAGACGAGAATGCCTTCGTTGCTGCGCTGAGTACCGTAGGCGTAGTAGGTGTGGCCATCCAAGAAGATGTGGGGATCGCCGAAGAAGAGGCTCGCCTCCTGGGCGGCGGGGTCGAGATGGTCCTGGGCGCCCGAGCATGCGATGGTCAGGCCCAGGGGGAGAGCCAGCAGCGCGAGCAGGAGGGTGGTGCGGCTCGTACCGGCCCCGCCGGTAGCGTCCGTCTTCGGTACGGCGTGTGGTTGGGACATGACTACTCCTCCGTGGCGTCGGCGGCAGCGCCAGCGCCCGTGCTATCGGCCAAGGGGATTGGCGCACCGCGAAACGTGTCGGATAAAGTACAGGGTAGCGGACGGTGGTCAAGCCATCCGGAATCCGCCCGCCGGCTTGGCCCCCCGCACCAGAAGGCATCACCGGTACGTCCCGCCGTCCCGAGACCACCACGCCGCATCACATCGTCCGGGGCTACCTGGAGACCCACCTGGCCCTTGTCCACGAGTCCGATCCCATGAGCGACGGCGTGCCGGATCACGTGGAAAAGGAGTTCAGAAGCTACCTCAGGTCTCATATTCCGCAGATCGAATATCGTATTTCTGGTGAATATTGGGTGCCTAGGTGATCCTCAGCGATAGGCGGAGAGAGGGACGCCGAGGAGGGTGAGGACAGCAAACTCGATCCGCACGAAGTCTTGCGCTCTACGCTCGGGGGCCTTGACAGATGCGGCCTCATAGAAGGCCTCCTGGCCGGTGGTCGAGGTTCGGTAGGGGCAGCTACCCTACAACTCCCGCACTGCCCTTACACGGCGGGGAAAGTCCTTGTCGTCCCCGTGCACCCGTCCCAGGTCCGGCATATCCACGTGGGCCGCCATGTCCGCGCTGTTCTGGGAGGACGCCCAGTAGGTGAAGTTGTCGGGGATACCCATGTCCGTGAAGTTGCCGAGACCCTTCGCCCTGAGGTTCCGGTACATCAGAACCAACTCGTCCGTGGAGGGCAGGAACCAGCCCCCGATGCCGTTCAAGATGAAGTGGTGACAGAGGTACGCCGCCGAGGCTGGCTCGTGGCAGGCGGCCAGGATGTCCAGGGTGTTCTGCTGCCCGGTACCCACCGCCGTGCCCCGTGCCCCCGGTACCTCCCGCCGGAAGCACCCCCACTTCACTCCTCCGCTCTGATCGAAGGGTGCGGCTTCCAGGTACCGCCAGCCCTCCACCGCGTGGTTTCGATTCTCGTGGAAGATGAAGCCTCCGGCGGGTCCCGTGTCGCCCATGGCGTACTCCTCGCGGGACAGCCATACGCTCATCTCCCCAGCCCCCCGGTTTGCCCAGAGGGAGTAGGGAATGAGGGTCACGGGATGGAAGGACGCCGATGGGTCGGTGATGGGTCGGGCGGCGGCGTCCACCACCAGGGTGCCTCCGAAAAGCTCGGGATCCAACCGCTCCCTGAGTGGGCGGGAATCGTCGAAGAGGAGTTGCAGGACCTGCCCGTCCGGGGTCTCGGGCCACTCGCAGCAGTACACCACGGGACCACGCTCCACCGCGAAGCGTCCCCGGTTCTCCCGGACTCGGGCATCGGCCAGGACCTTCCGCACGGCCACCGGCAACCGGACCTCGATCACATCGCCGTCCTTCCAGCGGCGCCGGAGTGTTACGTAGCCCCGACGGTCCGGCGTGACGTCCACGACCGCGCCGTTGATCCTAACCTCCACCGCACGGTCCAACCGGTCGCTGTAGGTGTACAGTCCCTCCGGGTCGGGCCTGTTCCGTGCCCAGCCCGGGATCCGCAGCTTGAGGACCGCTTCTACCTCCGCAGGCGCCGTGATGGCCAAGGTGCTATGTCCGCCCCACGGCATCTCGCTATCCACAGAGAGCCCGAGAGTCCTTCCCTCCAAGTCGAAGGTGACGTCGCTGGACAAGTAGAGGTTCACGAACACTGCACCGTCCCTGTCCTGGGCATAGATGTACTGTGGCATGCGGGCCATGAAGCGGACCAGGTTCGGCGGGCAGCACTCCAGCGACGCATGCTGCCATCGAAGATCCCGGCCGTCTCCTGCGCTCGCCAGACGGTTCACGTAGAAGTAGTGATCCCCCGAGACCGAAACGCCGCAGACGGCGTTGTTGTACATCCCCCGCTCCATGACGTCGATGTAACGGGAGTCCCCAGTGGCCAGGAACAGGTTGTGGCTCAGAGTGATGAACATCAGGACTGCGCATGTCTCGGAGTACGCGTCGATGTTGGGGAGCGACCAGGGTTCGCCGAAGCCCTCGTTGCCGGTGGTGCCAACGCCGCCGGTCACATACATTTTTCGGTTGGCCGCGTCGTGCCACATGCGGTGGGCAGCGTCGAAATACTCCTTCTCCCCAGTCAGCATGGCCACATCGAGCATGGAGACCATGAGGGTTACACCATTCACCGCGTGCCCCACCGCCTCAGTTTGCTCGAGGACGTGGGCGTGGGACTGGTTGTGCCGGCTTCTCCCTACCGAGTCCTCCCGGCCCCGGATGTCGAGATAGTGTTTCGCAAGCCAGAGATGCCTCGGGTCCCCCGTCACCCGATAGAGGGAAGCGCAGTTCATGGAATCTCGTTCTCCGCCGCTGAAAGGCGAGTCGTTGGCCCGGAAATCGGCGTGGAGGGTCTCGGCGGAGTGAATCGCCTTGTCCAGCAGGTCCCGCCGCCCCGTGGTCCTGTACCAGGTAGCTGCCAACTCGAACTCCCGGTTGCCCATCCGGGGCTCCTCGGCGGCCATGGTCCGGAGGCGCTCCTCGAGCCGCTCTCGGAGCCACGGGTCCGGATGGGTCTGGAGGGAGAACAATGCTGCCTCCAGGACATTGTTGTTCAACGGCCGTCCCGTCCCCTCCCGTTTCCGGAACTCGAAGGGGATCGTCACCTCGGCGTTCGTCCTCACCCGGGGTGCCCAGAACTCGTCCCTGAGCGTCACCTCGGGATGAAGCTTGGGGCGGATGGGGTAATCCCCCTCTGCCCTCCGGCGCGGTTTCCACAGCTCCGCACGGGGCGGCGCCGAACCCCGGAACTCCGAAGCCACGGCGCCCCGCGCCGTCGCGGTGTAGGCCAGGACCCCCACTGCCGGGGCCGTCTTGAGGAACTGCCGACGATGAAGTTCCCTGTTCATATGCTCCTCCCGAACATGGGCTGCCGCCCATGTAGGCGGCTCCAGTGCAACGATGTACCAGCAACTTCGGCCAGGGTCGAATGGGTCACCAGGTCCTGGGCAGGGACCGGAAGCGGTGGACCGGAAACCTGTCCCCGGCCCACCGGAGAACCGAGCCAAACGGGATCGCCGACCTCCCCCGGCAGGGTGGCCATGATTCCTTCACCTCTCGGCGAACCCCTCCGGCCAGAGCTCCCGGACTTCATCCTCGAGGCCGGTCATCTCCCATCGGATCAGGGACAACGGAATCATCCCGGAGGCGTAGCAGGAGTCCATGAAGTCTTTCAGGACGAAACTCTCCCCCAGCTGGCGGCCCCGGTCGGCCATGAGCTTCTGGAGCTGGACAGACCCGATGAGATAGCCAACGCCGTAACCCGGCTGGCGAAGGTAGAGTTCGATGTCGTGCCACATCGTGGGACTGTCCTCAGGAAGCCACCCGTAAGGCGTCCAGCCGATGTTGAATTGGAAGCCTTCCATCAGGGTGAATTCGTTGCTATGGATCCTCAGGTCAGAAATGGACCGCGATCCCCGGAACGCAAGGAGATTATAAGCAAGCTCCCGGGCCCGGGGCCGCGTGCCGAGAAGCCCGGCATGCATGAGGAGCTCTTCCGTCCCGGTGGCCAGAGCCTCGGCCCGGATCCCGTCAATGAAATAAAGCCTGTTGGTTCCCCGGATGGGACGGTCGTCGCGGCGATGGCGTTCGGCGTCGGGAGAGTGGCCGACGAAATCGTGTGGCTGAAGGGGAAGGGGATCCCTTACCTGGATGTGGGTGAAGTAGTCCATGACGGGCTGGGGCCGGAAGTTCTGGATAGGCCTCAATACCATCCATTCTGGAATCGTCATGATCTCTTCGTTCCGCAGGAAATCGAGGAGAAGCTCCTGTGCCTCGTTGTAGAATTCGACGTACTCGTCCCTGCCCGTCTTGATCTCGAGGGGCGGCACCCTGCGGTTGCGGTGCTCCTCGAGCTTGATCATGGCCATGGCCCGCTCATACTCCCGGGTCGAGATCGCCAGGAGTTCGGTCCACGTGTAGGGAAGCAGTTGGACGTTCCGGAGGTACCACTCATAGTTTTCCACGCCGAGCCCGGAAGGCCCCGTCCAGGTCTCTCTTCCCGCTTCAAGCCAGGCCCGGAAATCCTGAACGGCGTCCAGTGCGGCTTCGGCATGAGAAACGAGGTCGGGATGGTGCTGCTCGAGCTCGGGCAGGAACGCTTCGAGCATTTCCGCCTCCCTGTCCTTGGAGCGGATGCCCAGCATGACCAGGTCGGCCGTCGGTTCTGTAAGGTTAGCCTTGGCCTGGGCGAGGATGGCCGGAACTGCCTGGAGCTTCACACGGAACTCGTCGATCCGGTTCTCCGCAAGGGGCAACCGAGGCAGTCGAATCGGGTCGTGCATCTTGGGACCGAACTGGAACGTGACAACGATGTACCAAGCGGGGTCCCGGGACCAGGGTTTGAGCACCCGGTGGTCGAAGTCGAGCCCGTTCATCTCGGCCCGGACGAGCAGGTAATCGATCCTCTGGTGGACGGGCCATCCCCTGGGGTCGATGGCGTCCAGTCTCCGCATGTAGGTGTCCAGCTCGTTTTTCTGGGCCCGCATGGCCGCGGGTGTGTAGTCCGGGACGCCATCCGTGACGACCGGCCTCTGAAACTGGCGGAATTCCTGGAACAAGGAGATTAAATCGTCATAGCTCGTGCTCCGTTCGAGCGGCGTCACTGGCTCCGAGGGCTCACAGGCCTGGACGGCCATGGCCAGGGCGAAGCTCGCCGCGCAGATGATGGTAGGGAATGTCATGTCGACCCTCCTCAGTGTTCTTCTGCAGCGGTGGATGTCAGGACGGCGGGCTGCCAGAACAGGTCAACTTGGTCGGAAAAGCCAGTCATCTCCCAGCGGATGAGAGAGATTGGGATGACGCCCGATGCCAGGAACTCATCGTAAAACTGCTTGAAACTGAAAGCCTCGCCCAGCTGCCGGCCGCGATCGGCGATGAGCTGCTGGAGCTGGACCGACCCGATGAGATAGCCGACCCCGTATCCCGGTTGCCGGAGGTAGAGATCGAGGTCGCCCCAGAGCGTCGGGCTGTTCTCGGGCTCCCGCGGAACCCAGCCGTACGGGGTCATGTCCACGCAGTAATCGAAGGCGTCCATGAATGAATAGGCGTTGCTGTGCATCTTCAGGTCTGCGACCGCCCGAGCGGCGCGGAAGGCGAGGAGGTTGTAGGTGAGCTCCCTCGATCGCGGACGCTGGTCGAGGAGCCCCAGGTGCATGAGAATCTCTTCCATCCCGGTGGCCGTCGCCTCCATCCGGATGCCGTCGATGTGGAAGGGTGGAGTACGAAAGGCCCCAGTCCTGGGACCGCCCCGGAGGGGCCGCGGGTCACCGGCCTTCAAGGCCATATCGGGCGTATGTCCAACGAAGTCGTGAGGCATGAGAGGCAGGGGATCGCGGACCTGGACCTGGGCGAAGTAATCCCTGACGGGGGAAGGCCGGTAATCCTCCCGTGGCCTGAGAACCATGGATTCGTGGATGGTGAGCACTTCCTCGTCCTTGAGGAATTCGAGGAGAAACTCCTGGGAATCGTTGTAGGCCTTGATGTATTCGTCCCCGTCTTCCATGGCCTCGAGAGGCGGTAGCCTGCGATTGCGGTGTTCCTCCAGCTTCATGTGGGCCACGGCCCGTTCAAGCTCCCGCTGGGATATGGCGAGCAGTTCCTCCCAGGTGTAGGGAAGGTAGTATACGTTCCTTATGAACCAGGTGTACTCCTCGACGCCCACCCCGGCCCGCGGGGCCCAGTCGTTCCTACCGGCGTCGAGCCAGTCCGAATAGGCATCGACGGCTGCGATGGCTGCTTCGGCGTCCTGCACGAGGTCCGGGTGGTGGATGGCCAGATCTTCAGCGAGGCTGGCCAGCCTCGCACCCTCCCTCTCCTTAAAGTCCATGGCCAACAGGGCCAGGTCGGCTGCCGGTTCCGTCAGGTTGATCCTGGCCTGATGCAGGGATTTCGGGACGGCCCGGAGCGAAATCCGGAAGGCGTCGACATCCTCTTCCGCAAGGGGGAGCGAAGGGATTCGGAGAACGCCTCCGTTTGTCGGCTGGAACTGGTTGAAGATGGCATAGAAGCCTGGATCGCGCGACCAGGGTCGGATCACCTTGTGATTGAACTCCAGCCCATTCATTTCGGCCCGGAGCAGGAGATAATCCACACGGCCCGAGACATGCCACCTTGAGGGATCAATGGCAGCTAAACGTGCCTTCATGGCCTGAAGTCCGGCGTATTGACCGCGGATTGCAGGCGGTGAGAAATCGGGGACACCGTCAATTACGTTGGGTTCCAAGAACTCTCGCCACTCGTGGAACAGGGCCACGAGATCGTCGTAACTCGAGCTCGGCGGGATAGCTTCCTCCGGCGTCGGTCCCGAACATGAGCTGAAAGCTAGGACCGCGAGGAGAATCCAGAGACTGAAAGGTCGGCTTCTCTTCATTTCGAATCCCTCCTTCTTCTTCCGTCTTCGTCCGTCTGGTTGCAGGAACCGGGGAAGGCGGCCGTTACTTCATGATCGGGTCTCAGGGCCCCTTACGTGACGGATTCGTTTCTCCGACCGAGGGGTCTCGAGTACAAGGCGTAGCTGGGTCCCAGGTTAGGAGGCTTGGTACGAGTTGAAGATGTCGCAGAGCCGGCCCAGAGCCTGGTAGGTGGACCTGCCCCGACTCGGGTCTGTGGTTCCCTTCGAAGCTGGCCGGCGAATGGCGGTTACTCTCCCCCATGAAGGGGACGTCCAGCCGGTTCCAGTCGGGTGGGTCTTCACCCCTGAGGTGCTTTACGAAGTAATCGAAACGGGCCCGGTGGCCGTAGTTGGGCACCTCGCTCGTTCGTCCGGCCCCATGCCCTCCCCCCGGAATCCAGAGCATATCGAAGGTCTTGTTGGCCCGGATAAGGGCGTCGGCCACTTGCAGGGAAGTCCGTGGGTCGACGTTGGTGTCCAACTCCCCGATGACCAGGAGGAGCTTTCCCTGGAGACGCCACGCGTTGTCGATGTTGGACGACTCTGAGTAGTGAGGCCCAACGGGCCACCCCATCCATCCTTCGCTCCACGTGAAGTTCGTCATCCGGTTGTCGTGGTTGCCGTTGTAGGACACCGCCACGTGGTAGAAGTCGGGCCGGAAGAGGAGAGCCCCCGTGGAGTTCTGCCCCCCTGCTGAGCCGCCGTAGATTCCCATCCGGCTGATGTCGTACCAGGGAAACTGCGCTGCCGCCGCCTGATGCCAGAGGATGCGATCGGGCAGGCCCGCATCGCCAATGTTTCGCCAGGTGGCATCGTGGAAGGCCTTGGAACGATTAGCCGTTCCCATGGCGTCCATCTGGACCACGATGAAGCCTAGCTCCGCCAGCATCTGCATTCCGATGACCCCGTCTCCAGCCGAGAATCCCAAGAAGGGGAGGAAGCTCTTGGGAACGTAGGAGCCTTGATGTCCGTTGTAGATGTTCTCAATGACGGGATATTTCTTGGTCGGATCGAAATGGGAGGGACGGACGATGAGGCCCCAGATGTCTGTCCTTCCGTCCCGTCCCCTGGCCCAGAACACTTCTGGCGCTTCCCAGCCGGCAGCGAGGAGGTCGGTGAGGTCGCCTCGTTCAAGCTCCATCACCAGGGATCCGTCCGTCGTCCGGCGCAACTCCGAGATTGGCGCCATGTCAATGCGCGAATAGGTGGATACGTAGTACCGTGTGTCACAGGAGAGGGCGACCGAGTGATCAGCGTCTGCTTGAGTGAGCCGCGTAAGCCCCGAACCATCGAAGTTCACGCGAAAAAAGTGCTGGAAGTAGGGGTCCTTCCCCTCGTCCATGCCGCTGGCCACGAACCAGATCTGGCGGGCCCGGTCGTCCACACGGACAACGTAGCGGACCAGCCATTCCCCCCGGGTGATCTGGTTGCGCAAGCGGCCCGTAAGCCCGTCGTAGAGGTAAAGGTGCTTCCATCCGTCCCGCTCCGACATCCAGATGATCTCCTTTCCGTCGTCAACGTCGTGGCGGAAGCGGGTTCCATTCACCTTGTAGTCGCTCTGTGCCCTGTAGGCATTGAACACCGTCTCCACCTCCTCGGAGACCAGGGCCCGGGCCTCGCCAGTTGCGGCGTCCACCTCGATGATCCGATAGACCTGATGCCCCCGCTGGTTGTATTCGAAAGTGAAACCGCGGCCGTCCTTCCACCACACGGGCTCACTCAAGGTCATGGCGTTGGGGAAGAGTTCGTTGGACACCAGGATCTGGGTTCCCGTCTCCACGTCGAAGAGCACGGGCCGCTCCAGGTCTACGGCGTCCCCAGCCCGGGTATAGTGGATGGCGAAGAACCTGGGCTCGAGGCGGTCCTCCGGTGCTGAGTGCACAAAGGTGTTTCTACGCTGGTGCCCGGGCCGCACTCGGTAGGCTGTCAGCTTCCGGGAGTCCGGGGACCACGCCCCCTGGGTGATCTCGTAGAAGTCGCCCTCCGAACCGTCCATGCTCAGGAGGGTGAGTTCCCCACCGCCCGCCGGACGTATGGCCACGTCATAGTTTTGAATTAGCGCTTCCCATTGCCCGTCGGGAGAGAGAACCGGCTCCGTGTCGGGCGGGATGGACATGTCACGGATGGGGCCACTTCCCCGCCCCCGGGGAGAGGAGGGTATCCGCGAGCAGGTATAGTCCCTCAAATCGCAGCGCCAGGTAGGTCTTCCCTGCACTCCCAGGCGTATGGTCGCAGTCCTCGAGCTGGTCTCGATGACCTCCTCTCCCTCCACGAAGGCGAAGGTGTTGAAGGGAAGGGTGAGGGGGCCATGGTCCTGGCCTGACGCCGTTGAAAGGGCGTGGGCCAGGCGCTCATGGTCAAAAGGAGGGCGCCTCTCCAGGGTCTCGGCGTCCACCAGGACGAACACGTGGCCCCCCTCCACGGACTTGCGGTAGTAGAGGCGGGGCTCACCCTCCACCCAGGAGGCCGGCTCGGCCACGTCCCTTGCGAGGCCCTCGTATCGATCCGGAAGGCTCAGAGCCCGCTTGTAGTCATCAGCGGTTACCTGTGCCCCGAGTGCCATAGGCGCCACGAGGGCCGCGAGGGTCAACGCGGTTGGAAGGCGGCTACTCCGTCGCATGGTTCATCTCCCCCGTAGCTGGGACAGACTGCTGCGTGCCCCCTCACCCAAGGGACCTGGCAGGGGGGGGCGGATCACGATCGGCCCTTCTTTCGAGCAGTGTCTCGCTCAGGGAGTTCCTGCCATTCCCTAGGGAGACACCCATGGTCAGGGAGCCCGATTCCCTGGAGGGCTAGCGTACTCTCCACTCGATCAAGCCCACTTCCCGCCAGATCACGTCCTCTCGGATGGTCACGGCATCCGGCGGGCCAGCTGCGCCCGCCTGGTAGAAGATGCTCTGGGGCTCGATCTCAATCCGAACAGCCCTGGTCACGACGGGCGGGAAGGTCACTTTGTTGAACCTGTCCCTTTCAACCGGATAGCCCCCTTCAACCTCAACCGGAACCCAGCGATCTCCTTGTCTCACAAGGATCCGCCAGGCCTGGGGCTTACGACAGAAGCGCCGGTCGTCCACGAAGTAGGCCTCCGAGGACGAGATTTCCGTCAAATCCTCGAACTCATACTCGACCCAGGCCGGCTGGCCCTCGGGTGCCCGCATCCGGAAGTACCGGTACGACTCGTCCGCCGAGTGCAGGGGATCGTACCCATCGTAGACGGCACTCAAACGATCACTCTGGTCGTTATAACCCGGAGCCATGTCCTTGGGGAGGCCACCCGATGACCTGACTGCCGCGATTGGAGAGGGCGGTACGGGCTCCAGCCAGGCTTTGTCCTCACGGGCCGCGAGCCAGATCGCCATCTCGCCCATACCGCGGTTGGCCCAAGCGTAGTGCGGGATAGCCACCAGATCGTGCGGAACGGCTTCCAGGGATCTCCCATCGGCGCCACGGACGATCTTCTCGACGGCACCCCGCACCACCGTGACACCGTTCAAGAGATCGCTCCGGAACTCCGCGGAGAACTCTGCGGACTCAGGCAAGACGATGTTCATCACTGCGCCGTCGTTGTCCGGCCATTCCGCGGAATAGACGAGCGGCCCCCGGGTAAGGGCGATACGCCCCTCGTTGTCCCGCACATTGGGGTGGGCTCGGACGCGGACCACCCGCATGGGGAGATCGAGCTCCACCGCGTCGCCAGCCGTCCAGCGTCGTTGGATCCTGGCGTATCCCTGGCGGAGCTCATACTGGATAGGCTCGCCGTTTACCAGAACGGAGGGCGTCCCGGGAATCGGGTCCACGGCCTCATAAAGATCGCTGGGAACGATCTCGCCTCGGCTCCAGCCGGGGATCCGCACGGCCAAGGTGAAGTCGGCGTCTCGTTCGGGATCGACGGATATCCTGACTCGGCCCTCCCAGGGGTAGCGTGTGTCTTGGCGTATCCCGACCGGAATCCCATCGATTTCGACCCGAGCAGAGCTTCCCACGAAGAGGTTGACATAGAGGTCGGGCTCCGCCGCTGACTGGGCATAGATGAAGGATCCGAGCCCAGCGATCAGCCGCGTCAGGTTCGGCGGGCAACCCGGATAGTTGATCCAGGCCCACCGCTCGTAATCCCCGTATGAGCTCAGGGGACTCTGGTAGAAGAATCGGTCGCCGGTCAGGGAGACGCCCACCAGGAGGCCGTTATAGAGAGCCCGTTCCAGCGTGTCGGCGAATTTGGCGTCTCCATTGAGAAGAAAGAGCCGTTGATTCCAGACCACTTGGGCGTAGGCGGCACAGATCTCTCCCCAACCGCTCAGGTTTGGAAGCTCGTACGCCGCGCCGAATTTCTCCTGCTGACGGATGGACCCGATACCGCCGGTAAGATACATCTTGTGCGAAACGACATCGTTCCAGATTCGCTCCGAGGCCGCGGCATAGGAGGGTTCTCCGGTCAAGGCGGCGATGTCCGTGAGCGGTATGTAGAGGTACAGCGCCCGGACACAGTGGCCCACGGCCTCATCCTGTTCGACGACCGGTGCATGGTTCTGGTGATAGGTCGGATCATCGGGGTACTCGGGCGCCCCCTGACCCCTGAACTCCTCCTGGCCTCGGATGTCTATGAAGAATTGCGCCAGCCTCCAGTATCGATCGTCTCCGGTCAGGCGGGAGAGGCGGATGAGCCCGATTTTCTGGCCCTGGTGGCCCGAGATGTAAGCCTGCTTCCCGGGCCCATAGGTTGCTACCATCTCGTCCGCTGCTTGAAGCGCTGCGTCAAGCATCTCCCGCTTTCCAGTGGCTTCGTACCAGGCCACGGCTGCCGTTGGCGAAACCCGCCGGGATCCGACAGACTGGAGCATGCGATGGATCCTGGTGTCGATGTAGGCCTCCAACTCCGGGTCGGGCCTCGCCATGATCATGTAGGCGGCGGCTTCCACCAGGTTGGCGTTCACCGTGCGACCCGCCTCCTCGAACTTCTCGACGAGGTAAGGTAGGGAGACCTGCCGAATGACTTCCTGCTTTGGGGCCCAGAACTCGTCTGTGATATCCACTTGAGTCAAGGGGATGGCCCGGATTGGATAGTCCGGCTCATGTGCGGCTGGGCGGCTGCAGCCCGATGTGAACAGAAGAACTGCACCCAGGACGGCCAAAGCTTCAAACGGGTTCTTCACGGGATTCTCCTTCAACTAGGGAACCGGTGGTTTCATGGATGATGTTATCCCAACGAGGAGACAAATAGACGGCTCCGAACGAAACCCGGGGAGAGGGTTTCGAGGTCGTCGAGCTCGTGCCGGGAGGTCAGCAGCGTATCGGAGAGCTTCCGGCCTCCTTGGGCGACTGAGGGGTCGGGCCGGCCGCGTTGTCCAATCAGGTTCCCTCCCGGGAACTCTCGGACTCAGACCAGATAACGACCTCGAACATGAGGACCGGCTTTCTGCCCCTTGAAAATGGCCGGTTCCTTCGCACCGGCTTCCCGCCCCGGCGAACGAGTGGAAGGAACGAACTCCCTACCCGACTTTGCGGGTGCATCACGAATAGGACATCGACCTCTCCGGCACCCTGTCCCGCTTCGTGCTGGATCCGGCAGCGTGCGGGAGGTGATCACACGATGTTAAGGGGCCAGGGAGAGCAATCTAGACCTCCTCCCAGAGATAGGCAATCTGGGAGCCCTATCAGAATCGTCCGGGCGACGGGGTGCCGACTTCTGGTAGGGGGTCGGGTCAAGAGGAGACAGGGGCAAGGCAAAGTAGAAGGGCTGGGGTTGGTGGAAGGAATGGGGAAGGTCCCGATTGGAGAGACGCTTGACTGGGGGCTCCCGTGGCGGCATGCTACTAGTTTCCGGGTGGGGTGCCGGGTGGCTGGCCTTCCGATCCGACCTGCCGGGAATCAGACGATAGTCTGTCCTCGTTGTCACGGCCGATCTCCGGTCCGGCGAGGGGGGCGAAGCCAAAGAGGTCTTCCACATGACCGAGAAGCGTTTTCCAGAAGCCGCCCCTGCCGCCTTCCCGTCCTCTGTTCTCCGGAAGGCAGCCCGCCTGTTTGTTGGTGTCTTCCTCCTGGCGGCCATTACCTGGCTTCCGTCCCCCTCCGCTGCGTGGGGACTCCAGCATATTGGGGCAGCCGCACAGCAGGTAGAGGAAGACCTGGCTGCCCTTGCGCAAGAGATCCTCGCCTTCAGCCGGGAAAGACCCCCGGCGCTTCCCGTTCCACCGGGAACCGATGATCGTTACAGCGACCGGATGCCGCTTGTCTCCGATGCGTACATCCAAGAGAGGGCGAACCGGGGCCAAGCACTCCTTGACCGGCTGCGCACCATCCCAATCTCGGAGCTCACCACGCCGGATCAACTCGACCACTATTTCCTTGAGGAGAGCCTGCAACATCAGATCGCGGAAGCTCGCTTTCGCACCCATCTTGTGCCCATCAGCGCTGCGGGGGGATTCCATGTGAACTTCGCCCGCCAGCAGCAGGAGCGCTCCTTGAACAGTGTGCAGGACCACGACAGCTACATCGCCCGCCTGCAGTCGTTTCGGGAGCATACGGCACAGCAGATCGAGTTGATGCGGGAGGGGCTCGCCATAGGACATACCCTGCCGGGACCCTCCATGATCGAGAACTGGGAGGAGACCATCACCGAGCACATCGCCGACAACGCCCGTGCGAGTGCGTTCTACGAGCCCTTCCGGAACCTTCCGGCTGGGATTCCCGCACCTGACCGGGAACGCATTGTGCGGGACGGCGAGGCGGCCATCGAGGAGTCCGTGCTCCCGGCGTATCGGGAGCTCCTGAGGTTCATGACGGAGGAGTACATACCCGGGATGCGCGAGACGGTGGGCTTATACGCCGTGCCGGGCGGGCGCGAGTTCTACGATCACCTCGTGCGGTACTTCACGACCCTCGATGTCACGGCGGAGGAGGTCCATCAAATCGGTCTCGATGAAGTGGCCCGGATCCGGGACGAGATGTACGAGGTGATGCGTGAGACGGGTTGGGAAGGGAGCTTTGACGGGTTCCTCCACTTTCTCCGGACCGATCGACGGTTCTACGTGGAGGATCCCCATGACTACATCAAGGAGGCGGCATACATTGCCAAGCGAATGGACGGGGAGTTGCTGAACCTCTTCCACACGCTTCCCGAAACGCCCTACGGGATCCGTCCGTTCCCTGACACCCCGGCGGCACTCCGTGGAACAGGAGCGAACTATGGGATTGGCCAGCCCGGGGTGCGGCCCGGGTATTTCAACTTGAACCTTTCGGCTATCGAGAGTCGCCCCCTCTATGTGCTCGAGGCCCTGACCTTCCACGAAGCCGTGCCTGGCCACCACCTCCAGATCATGCTCCACAGGGAGAATCCAGACATATCACCGTTGCGCCGCACCTGGCGGGTCTCGGCCTTCCAGGAAGGTTGGGCCCTATACTCCGAGGCGCTTGGACTCGAAGTGGGCTTCTACACGGATCCCTACAGCAATTTCGGGCGGCTCACCTACGAGATCTGGCGCGCATGCCGGCTGGTGGTGGATACCGGGATCCATGCCCTCGGCTGGACACGCCAGGAGGCGATCGAATACATGGCCGCCAACACGGCCCTGTCTATTCACGAGGTCACCACCGAGGTTGATCGCTACATCCGTTCGCGAGGCCAGGCCCTCGCCTACAAGATGGGGGAACTCCCGATCACCGAGCTGCGCCGCCGAGCGGAGGAGGAGCTCGGTGACCGCTTCGACGTCCGTGAGTTTCACCACCAGCTCCTGCGCAACGGTGAGGTTCCGCTGTCCTTCCTCGAAGCACAGATCGAGGAGTACATCGCCCGGACACTCGCGGAGGGATCATGACTGCTCCAAGAGTGCGTCAGGGGTCTTGGAAGTAGAGTAAGTCCACTGGTGGGACTTGCGGCGGCCAGGTCCTTCGGATCAGGGACCTTTGTCCCTTACCTGTAGTGCTTCAGACTGTTCCGGACAAGTATGCGGTGATGAAGAGTGATACCTTGGACCTTCTTCACGCGCCATTTTGAAGACGCTTCCGGTTGATGGCCTCCCTCCTCTTCCGCCCCTCCTCCAACTTCCGCTTCCGTTCCTCCATTCTCTTCCTCGGCTCCCCGGCCCAGTACTCGGCCGGGGGCAGGTAGTTCAACGACGCATGGAGTCGCTGGCCATGGTAGTACTCTATCCAGCGACCAATGAGCTTCCGGGCCCTGCTCAGGTTGCCCAAGTCCACCTCCCCCAGCTCGTCCC
>PXFI01000163.1 GCA_003564295.1 Gemmatimonadota bacterium
ATGAGCTCTACAGTAATGCCGTGGTACAATGGGGACGCTACATGGGACACGTGGCCGCCTGGGTGGGCGGAGCTCTGAGCCGGGAGCGGTTCGGAACCGGCCCACGCTTCGAGCCGGTGGACCCGGAGCGCCAGAGGGAGGCGGTGAGGTGGCTGAACGAATACGGCTTCCGCACACCTCCCATCTTCACCCGTCCCGAGATTCTGCGGCGCATCGAATCGGAGGGGGTGATCCAACGCATGGGAGTGCAACAGGGCCGTGCCCTTGCAATTCTCATGCAGGACGCCCGCCTGAACCGCCTGGTGGAGTACGAGGCCACCTCCATGGGCGCCCCCGCTTACACGGTAGCCGACCTGCTGGAAGATCTCCGGGCCGGAATCTGGTTCGAGCTACGGGACTCACGGCCGCGCATCGACGCCTACCGCCGGAACCTCCAGCGCGTCTACCTGACCACCATGGACAGGTACCTGAACCCCGAGGGCGATGGACCCTCGTCGGACGCCCGTCCCATCGTTCGAGCCCAGCTTGCCGAGCTGGGGCGGGAAGTCCGGGATGCGGCGCAACGTGCCGGAGACTCCATGACACGGCTACACCTCCAGGATCTGGACGCCGTCATCCAGGGAATCCTGAAGACGAATTGAGGGTTGTTGCCTGGCGGACCATGCCGGGCTCGGAAGTCGGTTCGGTGACCCCCGAGGGGCATGCCCCTCGGGGGTCACTCAGCCTGCTCCGCCACCTCCTCCACGTCCAGTCGGCCTCGGTGCAGGTTTCCTCTGCTGACTTCCTCCGTCGGATCGGGGGGGCGGCTACGATGCACCTGGGACCGGGCCTGCCAGAGGCTCGCCAGGGCGAGAAGCCTCTCCTCACCGAAGGGGGGAGCGCCGATCAGCACACCCTCCGGAAGTCGAGCCGGAGGGCCCCGGACCCCGGATCCCTGGGATCGCCCTTCTCTCTCATCCGGGGAGCGGAATCCGATGGGGAAGGTGATGAGTGGAAGACCGATCATGTCGAAGGCGAGATGGCTGTCCTGGACGATGGCGTCGCAATCGACGAACACCCGGTCCAGGGCCAGCCGCAGGAGAGCCAACCGGGCTCGCTGGACCTTCACGTACTCATCCCCCGAGAGGAGGAGTCCCTGGATCCAGGACGCAAGGGTCACTCCGAACAACCGCACATCTTTCCGGAGCCAGGGTAGGAAGGGTTCGCTTCGTTCGGGAAGGCGTCCCGAGTTGAAGAAACGGGAGGACAGGTCTGCCCATTGGGGCGGCAGTTCCACCTCCCTTATCTCCACTCCTCCCGACTCCATGACCTGGAGGAATGTCCGCCGTCGCTCCCCCTGGGCCCCTGGGGCCCGTTTCCACCCTTGAGGGATACCGAGCCTGGTGGGCCATCGTACCCTGGCGCCGGAGGTGGCGAGGACCGGAGTGGCGGCGCTGAGATAGTCCGGAACCGGAGGCAACCCCAGCGTGCGCGGATCGCCAGGATCCGGACCGGCCATGACCTGGAGGAGGAGGGCGGTGTCTCTGGCGTCCCGGGCCAGGGGACCAGGGTGGTCCCGGGTGTAGGACAGGGGGATCACCCCGCGAAGGGATACGCGTCCCATGGTAGGCTTGAGACCCGTGAGCCCCTGAGCCGAAGCGGGGCCCGTGATGGATCCCCCCGTCTGGGTGCCCAAGGAGGAGGTGACGAGGCGGGCTGCCACCGCCGTGGCGGACCCGCTGGAGGATCCCCCAGGACTCACGGTGGGATCGTTGGGAGCCCAGGCACTAACCGTCGTGATCTCTCCGTCGGGTGTCAGGGCCCGGGTGACGGCCAACGGGCCCATCTGGGTCTTTCCGACCATGACCGCGCCAGCAGCCCGAAGCCGGGTCACCAGGGTGGCATCCCAATCGGGAACGAAGTCCCGGAACATGTGGGCGTTGGCCGTGGTGCGCACACCCTCCGTGTAGATGTTATCCTTCAGCCCCAGTGGAATCCCATACAGGAGGCCCAGGGCGGAGGAATCTCGGGATCCGCACCCCGAGGAGAGGGAGGCGGCCCTGGACCTGGCTTCCTCGGAGGTCACGGTATTGAAGGCCTTAAGGATTCTGTCGAAACGCTCTATGCGGCGTAGGGAGGCTTCCACCAGCTCCGGGATTTGGAGGGACCCCTCCCGAATCAGGACCCCTGCCTCCCAGGCGGTGAGCGTCTCGGGCGCCGCCGAGTCGATGCCCCGATCCGCTACCTCCTGAGCAGCCGACTCCCAGAAAGCGTTCGTTTCGCCTCCGACGGCGACGGTGGCTCCTGGCTGCTCCGCAGAGGTCCCTGGAGCCGGAAGGGAGGCTGGGGGCCACCCGGTGCCGAAGGCGGCGGTGGCGGTGAGGGCCCCCATCCGATGCAGGAACGCCCGCCGGTCCACCCGGGCGTCCTGGGGTGAGCCTGGGTCCTGGCGGGATCCATCAATGGACCGCCGTCTGCTGCTGGCTGTTCCTGATTCGTTCTCCCTGTGGTCACTCTCCATCCGACACCTCCGTCACCGGGGGGAGAGCCGCCGGGTAGGAGACAGGGGGAAAGACCTGAGGATCCAGTTCGAAATTCGAGAGGGCGGGAACCGTGTTGCGGAGGAAACTCCGGGCTGATCGGAGGACTCGGAGCTGGTCGGCCGGCGCCTCGGGGTCGTCTTCCGGCAACACCGAAAGGTCGATGCCCAGCAGACGGAGGCGGGTCACCACGTACCGGTCGAGCTCCTGGTCGGTCAGGTCCGGGCCGGCATGGGCGGGAGGGGAAGGATTCCTCATGGCCTCACGTTACACTTGCGGATCCGGGCCCGAAAGGGAAGAGCCGCCGTTGGATGGACAAGCGCAGTCCAACAGGTTCTCTTTGGACAGGAACCCTGCCGGGGTGGCGAAATCGGTAGACGCAGGGGACTTAAAATCCCCCGGGCTTCGGCCCTTGTGGGTTCAAATCCCACCCCCGGCACTCCTTACCACACAACGACTTACGAGATCGGCGGGGAGTTCATCAGAGCCCCCCCGCCGGTCATTATGTGCCGTAACTGTGCCGTTTCAGCTTAAGAAAAAGAGCGCGTCATCCGTCGGCGGCCTCCAGTTCCCGGACAGCCGAGCGCCGGAGGTCATGGAACAGCCACCCCTCCAGGCCAGCCTGTTCACATGCCGCCCTCCATGCCTTGTCCATGTTCTTGATCTGGCGTCCGTCACGATGGAAGACCCACGGAATGAGTGTGCCCGTCTCCTTCTCCAGGGTCGGGGTCCGTTCCTGCTGCGTCTCGACGATCTCTGCAAGGTGGGGGAGGACATGGAAGGGGAAGGTGCGTCCCTCGTCGTTCTTCGTGGTCCCCGGCTCCAGGCGGATCTCCCCGGCCTGGAAGTCCACCTGCCCCCATTGGAGTGACAGGACCTCTCCCTTACGCCATCCGGTGTAGAACCCGAACCAGAGCACGGGCCGCAGGTACTCTGGGAGCTCCCTGGCCAGGGCCACCACGTCGGCTCGCTTGAAGAAGCCCTTACGGACATTCGTGGGTGCAGTGATCTTGATGTAGGGCTGGGTCGTGAGCTTTCGGCCGGCGACGGCAAGCCGGAACCCCCGCTTGAGGGCCGCTAGCTCCTTCTGGATGGTGGAGTCCGACGCGCCGGCATCCCGACGGGCCAGCGTGTAGGCATCCACCCGCTCGGTGGTGATTGCCAGGGCGGGGAGGTCCCCGAAGTAACCCCTGAGGTGCTCGATGGCCGACTCTAACCGCCTGAGTGACTTGCGGCGGTTCTTCTCGTAGTCCGTCACCACCAGGCCCATGAGGTCATCAAACATGACCTTCTCTTCCTGCGGCCCGGTGACCTTGCCGGTGCCCATTTCGGCCAAGCGCTGCCGCAGGAGCGCCGTGGCATCACCTTTCTTCGTTGACTCGGTGGACTCGCGGTAACGCTTGCCCCGGAAGCTGTAATCAATCCACCAAACCTCGCCGCGCTGATAGATCCTGCCGGTCCCCGTGCGTGGCATCTTAGTGTCCCCATCGGGGATGGAGGAAACCCCTTATAGCACCACCGGAGTTATCCACGGGCTGCGAGGAGGGCCATGTATCGAACCCCCCGCAGAAGGTTGTGGGTAACTCCGCCGAGACCCAGTGTGGGAAGATGAGCACGCACCGCTTCCGCTACGAACACAAACCCCCTTCGCTGACACGAATAAGGCGAGATTTTCGAGCGGAAGCGGTGCGCTTCGGTCCC
>PXFI01000236.1 GCA_003564295.1 Gemmatimonadota bacterium
CACCGGTCAGGGATCCCCGCATGAGGACCATGTCCCCCGTGTCCATGGCCACGTCGGTGCCGGTACCCAGGGCGATCCCCACATCGGCCTGGGCCAGGGCCGGAGCGTCGTTGATCCCGTCACCCACCATGGCAACCCGGCTTCCCCGGGCCTGGAGCTCCCTCACCCTGTCCGCCTTCTCTCCCGGGAGGACCTGGGCCAGCACCTCGTCCACCCCCACCTCCCGTCCGATGGCCCGGGCCGTGGCCTCCTGATCCCCTGTAAGCATGACCACCCTGAGGCCCATCTCCCGGAGCCGGGCCACGGCGGGGGCCGAGTCTTCCTTCACGGGGTCCGACACGGCCAGGGCCCCCAGGTACCGCCCCCCCAGGGCCACCAGAACGGGAGTCCTGCCGCCGGCGGTGATCCTGCCCACGGCTTCGGCAAAGGATCCCTCCGGAACGCCCGACTCCGTCAGAAATCCGGGGCTCCCCACCCTCACCTCCCCGCCCTCAACGGTGGCCGTCACCCCCCGGCCCGTCTCGGACTGGAAGGCGGTGGCACGGTCCCAATCCACTCCCCTCTCCCTGGCTCCCGCCACCACTGCCTTCGCCAGGGGGTGCTCGGAGCTTACTTCCGCCGCCGCCGCCACGGCCAGGAGCTCGGCCTCCGACACTCCCTCCTCTGGCAGCACGTCCACCAGGGCCGGCTCCCCCCGGGTGATGGTGCCGGTCTTGTCCAGGACCACCACGTCCACCCGCCGGGCCACCTGGAGAGCCTCCCCGTTCCGCACCAGGATGCCGTGTTCGGCGGCCTTGCCCACCGACACCATGATGCTGATGGGCGTGGCCAGCCCCAGGGCACAGGGGCAGGCGATGACCAGGACGGCCACCGACACCACGGCGGCAAAGGGAAGCCTGGGCTCGGGGCCGAAGGTGTACCAGACGGCAAAGGTCACCATGGCAACGATCATCACGGCAGGCACGAAGTATCCTGCCACCACGTCCACGGTACGCTGGATGGAGGGCTTGGAGCCCTGGGCGCTTCTCACCATTTCCACGATGTGGGCCAGCATCGTGTCCTTCCCCACCCGCCCCGCCCGGAACCGGAAGCTTCCCGCCCGGTTCAGGGTCCCCCCCACCACCTCATGGCCCACCCCTTTCTCCACCGGAAGGCTCTCCCCCGTCACCATGGACTCGTCCACGGTGCTCCGCCCCTCAAGGATCTCCCCGTCCACGGGGATCCTCTCCCCGGGCCGCACCACCACCAAATCCCCCACCTGGACGTCCTGTGCCGGCACCTCCACCTCCTCCCCTCCCCTCACCACCCTGGCCGTTCGGGGCCGCAGGTCCATGAGGCGCCGGAGGGCCTGGGAGGTCCTCCCCTTGGCCCGGGCCTCCAGGGCCTGACCGAGCACCACCAGGGTGATGATCACGGCCGTGGCCTCGTAGAAGGGGTGGGCCGATCCCGGCGGGAAGAGGCCCGGAGCGAGCACTGCCACCGTGGAATAGACCCACGCCGAGCCCGTCCCCAAGGCCACCAGCGTGTCCATGTTGGCTTCCCGGCGCCGGAGAGCGATCCAGGCCCCGGTGAAGAAGCGGCGCCCCACATGGGTCATGATGGGAACGGTGAGGACCCCGCTCATCACCCAGAGGAGGTGCATGAGCTCGTGTCCCATTCCCCGGAGCCCGGGGATCATGTGGGCGTGGCCGATGATGACCACGGGGCCACCCAGGGCCACACCCCACCAGAAGCGCTTCAGGAGATCACGGTACTCTGCCTCCCGCTCCCCCTCCCGGCGCCGGAGGGCCTCTTCGAACTCCTCGTCTTCCCGGTCCGCCACGCTGTAGCCGGCCTCCTCCACGGCAGCCACCAGGTCACTCCTGGACGCGGCAGCCGGATCCAGGAACACCCGGGCATCCCCCGTGGCCAGGTTCACGGAAGCGGCGGTGACGCCCGGAACCCGCAGGAGCCCCCCCTCCACCCGGGAGACGCACGCGGCGCAATGCATCCCGCCCACGGCGAGATCCACCGAGACCGCCCCCTCTGGGGGAAGGATCCGAACGGCTTCTTCGTGCCCGCTCTTGCCACTGGCTGAATCGGACATGGGACTCCGGGGTAAGGGGGTCGAATGATCTAAGAACCGACGAAAGCCCATGAGGTTCCACTGCACGAATCCGGCCTCTGGAGCGGCCCCGCCGCACGAAGGTGGGCCTCGGCTCCTGCAGCTCCGTCAAACCGAGTCTCATGGACTCGGGCGCCAACGACTCTTACGACGCCGTCGGTCTTGCCGGAACCGAACCATTCAACGAACAAGGAGAGACTCCATGGACATGGCCGACCTGGACTATGGCTTCAAGAAGACCCTTCCCCTTTCCCTGGAGGAAGCGGACCGGAGGGTGAGAGAAGAGCTCGGGAAGGAGGGCTTCGGGATCCTCACGGAAATCGATGTGAAGGCCACCTTGAAGGAGAAGCTGGACGTGGACTTTCGTCCCTACAAAATCCTGGGGGCCTGCAACCCCACAGTGGCCCACCGGGCCCTGAGCGCCGAAACGGACATGGGCCTTCTTCTGCCCTGCAACGTCATCCTCTACAAGGGAGATGAGGAGGGCTCTTCGGTGGTGGGGATCCTGGATCCCAGGGTTCAGCTTGGTCTCACCGGACGGGAAGACGTGGCCCATCTGGCGGAGGAGGTTCGCTCTCGGCTCATGCGGGTCCTGGAAGCCCTTTGATGCTACGGGCGAGCCCGCCACCTTCCGTCCCCACGGGGACCTCGGACCAGGCGTCGGGCACCACCCTCGCTTCGAACCCCCGCTCCTCCAGAGCTCGTACCAGAGCCTCGGCCTCTTCCCGCAGCGGGAACCGGCCCACGCGAACCCGAGCCAGGTCATCTCCCGGAACCCCAACCACCCTGGGCTCGTACCCGGCGTACGTCAGGCGGTCTGCCAGCTGACGGGCCCGGTCCAGATTGCTGAATGCTCCCAGCTGGACCGCGAAGGACCAGGAGGCTTCCACGGGATCGATGGGGGTGGGGGTCACCCTCTCGGGGCGGGCCTCAGGGGGCGTCTCGGTTCCCGGCGGGGCCGCCGGTGCCGGAAGGGGCGGGGCCTCGCCGGCCAGCGTCGTGAGCCACGACTCGGCTTCCTGGACCAGGGGGCTTGCCGGATAGTCCCGGATCAAGCGCTCCAGGAGAGAGCGAGCCTCCGGCCGGTCCCCCCGGAGCTCGGCGCACAGGCCCAGGCGAAAAAGAGCGTCTGCCGAGTAGGGGCCTCCCGGGTACTCCAGGACGAGACGCCTGAAGTCCACCTCGGCCATGGACGGATCCACCGTGAGCTTGCCCCGGAGCCAGATGCCCCGTTGCCGGTCGTCTCTCGACGCCGAGGGGAGCCGCGACTCCAGCCAGACCTCCAGCACCTCTCTGGCCTGGATGATCCGGCCCTCCGCCATGAGGGACTCCACCTCGTCCAGGGAGCCCGTTTCCTGGGCCAGGGCCGTCCCGGGAACAAGGGCCCTCCCTGCGCCGGCGAAGACCAGCCACACCAGGATCAACACCAGCGTTCTCACGGTACCGGCACCCCGGATCCTGACCGGACTCGCAACACTGTCGACATCAACCATCGAGCCATGATAGTCCATCATGGAACCTCTCATGGTGCCCGGACTTCCTCCCGGACCATGAGGCCCAGGATCCATTCCTCCATAATGTGCCTCTCCGAGAGCCCGCTGGACTTGAGGAGCTGATCCGCCCTGCGCAAGTTCAGCAGGGCTGCATCCAGCTCGTGGGCGGTCCAGCCCCTGGCCTGCTGGAGAAGCCGGGGAGCCAACCATCTCTGGTGGGGAGGCAGGAGGCTCTCCAGGGCTCGCTTCCCCCCGGTGGCGGCCACCCCCAGGCGCAGGAGGTGGGTGGTCAGCCCGATGGTGAGACCCACCCCCGTCTCTCCCTGCCCCATGAGGGTTCCCAGGCCGTTCAGGGCACCGGCCAGCTCCCGCCGGCCCACCTTGTCGAACCATTCCCATCGATCCTCCGACGGAATGTGGGTCCCCCCTTCCCTCACCGCCTCAGTACCGATGGGAACCTCTTCCTCCACAAGGTTCACCAGCTTCGCCACCTCCTGGGCCAGAACACCCAGGTCCGTGCCCACGGCGGCACCCAGGGCCCTGGCAGCATCCTCCGTCATGACCCGCCCGTACCGCTCCGCCGTCCACTCCACCAGCCATCCCGGGACGTCGTTGGGGCTGATCTCGGGATAATCCCGCGACCGGGCCAGGCGCCTGAGATCCTTGTAGATCTTCGCCTCCGAGCCTCGCGGAAGGGTAGCCAGGAGGATCAGGGCCAGGCCCGGCGGCGGCTTTGCGGCCACGTCCAGGAGGAGCTGTCGGGCTCGGGGGCTGGGCGCCAGGGCCTCCACATCCCGCAGGAGCACCACCCGCCATTGGGCCATCATGGGGGGGGTGGCCAGGAGGGAAGCCAGGCCCTCCACGGCGATCTCGGTGCCCCGCAAGGAATCGAAGTTGAAGTCCCGGGTGGCTGGATCCAGGTGCATCTCCACAAGAGCACGGCCTTCCTCTTCCTTGCGGAATTGATTCTCACCAGTGAGGAAGAAGACGCCACCCAACTCCTGGCTTCGCAGGCCCCGGGCGCCCCTGGAGCTCATGCTCGTGGATCCGGGCGGTTACTGGCTTCCGACCCGCGCTGCGGACTCCGCCCGCCGCCGTTCGGAAAGGGAAGAGTATTCACGAAGTAGCTGGTGGGCGTCTCCCCACATACCCTCCCGGAACTCTGCGGTGACGAAGAGGGAGCGGCTCCTGACAAAGGTGGGTCTGGCCGAGTCCGGTGCGGAGGTGGGCGGGGCCAGCGGTCCTTCTACGATCAGGGCCGGCAGCTCGGACATGGGGCGCGTCGCACCCACCACCGGCGCCCAGGCTGAAAGTGCGAGAAGGGCGGCCACCGCCAGGATGGATACGGTAGTGGCCCCGGTACCCAGGGACTCCCTGGCGATGGACGGACCATCCTCGACGTGGAAGATCCTGTGGTCCAGGCGGGCCCGGAAGTCGTACGGCACCTCAAGGGACGGCAGCGCCCGAAGCGCACCGGCACCGGCTTTCAGGATCTCGGCGTAACGGTGGCAACGAACACAGGTGGATCGATGCTCCTTCATCGCCTTCGAAATCCGAGCATCGGCACGCCCGTCGAGGTAATCCGAGAAATGACGGAGGTACTCCTGACAATCCATCTGCTCCACAACGCTCCTTGGACACGTTCCGACCGCCACCGCAGCCCATAGTGGTACCTCTGGTACGTTCCTCCGCACCGGCAGGTTCCCCTGAGGCCGTCATTTGTTTCGCCGCCACCGGGGCGGCCGGGTTGAAGGATGGCTCCCCAACCCACGGCCGGACCGCAGGACTGCTCCCCAACTTACGGCCGGATCGCAGGGCTGCTCCCCAACTTACGGCCGGACCGCGGAACCGCTCCTCGACTCGATGAGGATGGTACTGGGGGAGGGGAGCGGGAGTTCCCGCCTCCCTTTCGCCAACCGGTTGCCAGCGCCGGTCACGGCGATGCGCCCCATGCCTGGCGCACACAAGAAGAACCGGCCTCCCTCAGCTGGAAGGCCGGTTCCGCAAGATTTTTGGGACAGCGAGCACCGGGCGTGGCCGGAGGCCCGGAAGGGAGAATCAGTCCAGGAGAGGAGCGATGATTCGGGCGAAGTTGTTCCGGGCTCGGTTGAGCCGGCTCTTCACCGTACCCAGGTTGCAACCTGTGATCTCGGCGATCTCCTCGTAGGTCTTGCCCTCCAACTCCCGGAGCACGAACACGATCCGGTGGTGCTCCGGCAGCTCGTCCACCGCCTTCTCGACCATCTCCCGGAGGTGTCGTTTCCGGAAGAGGTCGTCCGGACGAAGCTTGGTATCCTCCCACTCCAGGGGACGGTGGTCCGCTTCCCAGTTCTTCTTGATGGTCTGGAAGAGGACCAGGGGGTTTCGGGAACGGTTTCTCAACTCGTTCTTCGCCAGGTTGCCTGCAATGGTGTAGATCCAGGTGGAAAACTTCTTCGTCTGATCGAACCGGTGAAGATGCCGGTACACCCGAACGAACGTCTCCTGGACCAGGTCCTGGGCCCGCTCCCGGTCTCCGATGGTCCGGTACACGAAATTCAGGAGTCGCTTGTCATAGCGATCCACCAGCTCCCCAAAGGCTCTCGATTCGCCTTCCAGGAACCTCCGCACCACCATGCTGTCCGACAGACCGCCGAGACGCAAGGAAGCTTCTCGGGCACCTTCGGAGGCCCTCGGCTCCTTCACTGCGCTGCTCTTCGTCAACATGGTTCTCTCACCCCTCCCGATCCTGACCTTGCACTGGGAAGACCCGGCTGGCCCGGGGCTCCCATCCAATAAACTCGCATGTTTCATACCAGAAGGAAGTCCCTTTTATTTTGGGGCCTTCTTCCTGCCACTGTCCCATGGAAGAGACAATCCTGGAGCGTTTTGAGACACTTGGTTGCTTCAATTCCGCTCCAGCAACCTGCCTCCCGGAGTCGGTCCCGGGCCCCGTTCGCGTACCGCCGCCGTCCAGGTCCCCTCTCCCGGGTTCCACCCCTGGCGTGCCGCCATCCAGTGTCCCCTCTCCCAGGTTCCACCCCTATAGACGTCCGAAGGGGGAGAAATCGCACATGGGGACTAACGATCCCTCATGGCCCCGGAGAGGTCCGGATCGCCAGGATCCGCATTATGCCTGGTACGATGCGGGTCCCCCAGGCCCTCTTCCGCCGGCGCCCTTAACCGGCGGCAACGGCCGCCGCTGCCAGCGCCCTCCGCCAGTGCCCTTCGGAAGCGCCCTTCGCCGCCATGGCACTCCGCCCCGGCAGCCCTGCTGCCGACGCCCTCCGCCGGCGCCCTTCTTCCCAACCGAACGGGGGGTCACCCCATCCTTACCGTTGCCGAAAGAATCGGTCGGCGAAGAGAATCCCGACGAGGCTCTTGCCGTCCCGAAGCTCGC
The DNA here is from genome assembly GCA_003564295.1 of Gemmatimonadota bacterium. Lineage (GTDB taxonomy): Bacteria > Gemmatimonadota > Gemmatimonadetes > Longimicrobiales > Gaopeijiaceae > PXFI01. The sequence goes on from PXFI01000236.1 coordinate 6,977, forward strand.
CGCTTCGGACCAGATCCAGGACCCGGGACAGGGGAAGCTCCACCACCTCCATGAACTCGTCCCGGTCCCGGTCCACCTCCCCTTCCGAAAGGCCCATGGCCGCGAAGAGGTGGATGACCTCGTTGGAGAAGCCCGGAGTAGTGAAGAAATGGGTGAGGGGAACCAGTTCCCCCGCAACGTATCCCGTCTCCTCCTCCAGCTCCCTTCTCGCGCAGTCTTCCCAGGACTCCCCTTCCGAAGGGATACCGGCCGGGATCTCATAGACGAATCCCCCGGCGGCATACCGATATTGCCGGACCAGGACGATGGTGGGGTCCGGGGCGTCCGGCTCCCCCAACAGGGGTACCACCGCCGACGCCCCCCGGTGTCGAACCAGCTCCAGCTCCCCCACACTGCCGTCTGGAAATCGCACCCGATCCACCGACAAGCGCACGACCCGGCCGTCATGCACCATTCGGGACTCCACACGACCGGCCTCCGAACCCGAGGGCGAACCTGGCTTCACGGCTCCATCACTCATGAGATCACCTGAGATAGGGAGGAGCCACCCATCGTCCCAGGGTCTCCCTGGAAATGGGATGGGGTGACCCCCTTGAAGGGTTGCTCAGGGAACTGGCGGTGGGGACCCGGCCTCCGCCGGCCCCCCATGGAGGTCCTCGGAAGGAACGGTCCCCGCCGGCCCTCCCACCAGGTCCTGGGGAAGAACGACCTCCACCGGTCCCACACCAAGCTCCTCCAGGGGCCCGCGGATGGCATCCGCTTCACCCACCACCACAATCACCATCTCTCGGGGCCGGAGCACCTCCTGTCCCGCCCGCAGGACATCCTGGAGCTGGACGCTTCGGATCTGGTCCCGGTAGGTGGCGAAGAAGTCGTCGGGCAGGTCATACACCAAAAGCTCGCCGATTCGTGCGGCCACCTGGCCGGTGGTCTCCAGGTGTAAGGGAAAGACCCCCACAATGAAATCCCGGGCCCGCTCCACCTCCTGTTGGGTGGGGCCGCCCTCGATGAGCCCTTCCACCTCCGCAAGGGCGTGGCTCACCGCCGGGGCTGTCACCTCCGTGGCCACGGCGGTAGAGACATGAAAGGGACCCGCCGACCGGCGGAAAGCGAAGCGTGAGCGGATGCCGTAGGTGAACCCCTGCTCCTCCCTGAGGTTGAGCATGAGGCGGCTGGTGAAGGCTCCTCCCAGGACCGTATTGAAGAGCTGGAGCGGGAAGAAATGGGGGGTGGAGCGGGGAACGCCCACCTGGCCGATACGGATCTCCGACTGGACCGACCCGGGCCGGTCCACCACCAGGATGCGGCGTTCCCGGAACCGTGGAGCCGCTTCAAAGCCGCCCCCCACTGCGGGGGCTCCGTTCCAGTCTCCGAAGTAGGACCTGGCCAATTCCTCCACCTCCGACACCTCCACGTCCCCCACCACCACCAGGCCGGCCCCCGCAGGCCGGAAATGGGTGTTCGCGAAGGCCCGGACCTCTTCCGGCCCCATCCCACCGACGGACTCAGCGGTGCCGGCCAGTGGCCGATGGTAGGGCACATGGTCGGAGAAGAAGAAGTGGGCGGCGGCGTCTTCTGCCAGGCTACCGGGGTCCATACGCCGTTGGTGAATGGCGGCCAACCGCTGGTTCCGGAACCGGCTCACCTCCTTGGGGGGAAACGCCGGCTGGAGGAGGTCTTCGGCCAGAAGGGCCACCGCCTCCTCCATGCGTTCGGCGAGACAGGTGAGAGAAATCGTGGTGGAGTCCCATCCGGTGTGGACCGAGAGCCCGGTTCCGATATCCTCCAGGGCTTCCGCCAGCTCGGGTCCGGTGAGCCTGTTCGAGCCCCCCTCCAGGGCCTGACCCGTGAGGACGGCCAACCCACCGGTGGCATCGGGCAGAAGGGCCTCCCCGGCGTTCAGTACCACCGACACCGTCACAAGGGGGAGGCGGTTCATCCGCGCCACCTTGAGGCCGAGTCCGTTGGGAATAGAGGAGGAGACCACGGGGGGAAATTCGAAGGGCCGGACAGTCCCGGGCCGAGGCGCTACGGACCTGTCCGGGAAGGAGAGAACGGGGACACTCATGACGCTCCTCCCGGAACGTAGGTCAGGAGGGCCTGGTTGTCCGGCCCCAGGAACTCGGAGGCGAACCCTTCCACCTGAACCCGGGTCACGCTCCTCACCCGCTCCACCTCGGAGTTCAGGCGTGCGGGATCGTCAAAGATCTGGTCGAACATGGAGAGGAGATCGGCCCTTTCTCCCACCTGCTGGATCTCCCTGAGGAGGCGGGTCTCGGTCATGGCCACTGCCCGGTCCAACTCCTCCTGGCTCACGGACGCCAGCCCTTCAACCTCCTCCAGCAGGGCCCGTTCCAGCCTTCCCGGGTCCTCTCCCGGGTAACCCGTGACCCAGAGGAGGAGGAGGGAGGCGCTGACCTCGAGAGGAAACACATACGTCAGCACGTCCTTGGCCAGGGCCTTATCCCGCACCAGCGACCGGTAGAGCCGGGAAGCCTTGCCGCTCCCCAGGACCGTAGCCGCCACCCGGGCGGTCTGGAAGCCATCCGAGGGGAAGGAGGGGACCCTTGCCGCCAGGTAGACCCGGGGGAGGGGAACGTCATCCACCACCTCCTCCCGCACCGTGGTCCCCATGACGGGCGGGATGTCCACGATCCCGGGGAGGGGAGGAACGGGGGGCCCGGTGGGGATCTCGCCGAAATAGCGATCCACCAGACCCAGGGTTCTTTCCGGCTCGAAGTCCCCCGCCAGGGTCAGGACCGCGTTGTTCGGGACATAGAACGTCCGAGAGAACTCGGCCATGTCCTCCAGGGTGGCGCCTCCGATGTCCTCCATGGAGCCGATGACGGGATGGTGGTAGGGGTGGGACGGGGGAAACACCAGGGCCAGGATCCGCTCGTCCCAATCCCCATACGGCTGGTTGTCGTAACGCTCCTTCCGCTCGTTCTTCACCACCTCCTGCTGATTGTGGAGCTTCTCATCCGTCATGGCCGGGATCATCCATCCCATCCGGTCGGACTCGAGCCAGAGGGCCAACTCCAGTTGGTGGGAGGGCACCGTGTCGTAATAGTTGGTCCGGTCGAACCAGGTTGAGGCGTTCAGGGATCCCCCGGCACTCTCGATGAGCTCGAAGTGGCGGTTCTTGGGCACGTTGACCGATCCCTGGAACATCATGTGCTCGAAGAGATGGGCCAGGCCGGTAAGGCCCGGGCCCTCGTTCCTGGAGCCCACGGCATACCAGAGATTCACGCCCACGATGGGCGTGGTGGAGTCCGGGGAGAGGTTCACCCGAAGGCCGTTGGACAGACGGTGCCGCTCCACCGGAACGTTCAGCACGACCAAGCCTTGTTCTCCTCGGAGCGCTCTACCGCTCCGTTCAGGGTTGTTAATGGCGAAAAGTCTAGCGATTTGCCAGTACGGTGGCGGATCGCCCCCCTCTCACGGACGGGTCATGAGCCGCTCCCTAATGACCCCCGGGAGAAGCTCCTGGACAAGGAAGGACCTGGCACTCTCAGGCCCCTCACCCAGCCGCGCCTCCACCTGCTCCGGGAACGGGAGATCCAGGGGATCCGCGTTCTGCCGTCCCCTTTCCAGCATTTCCCAGGCCAGATCCTCCCGCTGCACGGCAGCGGACCGCAGGGCATCCTCCGCATCCGGGTCGTCGAGCTGCGCCAGACCGCTGCCGATAACGGCCAGGACGAGCGGGTCCTCGGCACCCAGGGCCAGGGCATCCTTGAAGAGATCGTAACCTCCTCCGGGCACACCCATCTCACGCTCCACCATACCCAGCCAGCCCATTCGCTCAAGCCCCAAACTTGGCCAGGCGGCCGGCGTGGGCCAGGGCCAGGGCCATGAGGTGCTTGCCCTCGAAGGTCCCCAGGTCTCCCGTCCTGCACTCGGACTCGCCGAACCGGACTCCCGAGGGACGGGCCCAGGGCGAGGCCAGGAGCACGGGCACCGAGTGCCAGGAGTGGGCCCGGAAGGTGGCGGGGGTGGAGTGGTCTCCCGTCACCACCAGGACCTCGGGCCCTAGCTCCACGATCCGGGGAATCAGGGGGTCTACGGATTCGATGGCCTTCACCTTCTCCTGGAAATCTCCGTCCTCCCCCCTTGAGTCAGGGTACTTGAAGTGGAGGAAGAAGAAGTCGTAGTCCTGGAAATGCCTCTCCAGCACGTTTACAAGCCCCGGCGGATCCGCCGGGATGTCCAGGACGTCCATCCCCACGAGGCGGGCCACCCCCCTGTACATGGGATACTGGGCGACGGCCAGTGCCCGGAGCCCGTAGCGCTCCAGGAAGCCGGGATACCCTTCGTAGGCGGCAAACCCCCGGGCCAGCACCCCGTTGGCCGCGGGCTCGTCCTCCATGATGGCTCTCATCTGGCCGAGGACGTCCTCCAGCAGGGCAGCGCTTCTCTCCGACTCCTGATCCAGTGCCCTCACCGGAAGGGGAGGAACTCCCGTGGCCTGGGGGTCAGTGTCTTCCAGGTCCGCTCCCAGTCCCTTCCCACGGAGGATGAGAGCCACACGGTGCTCTTTCTCGTGCTCCAGAAAGACCTCGACCCCTTCCGGCGGCTCGAGGCCGCCCCTGATCTTCTCCACGATCCTTCGGCCTTCCTCGTCCGAGGGCCGCCCGGCCCGCCGGTCCAGGATCCGGCCCTCACCGTCCAGGGTCGCCAGGTTCAGCCGCGCCGCCAGGTCTCCGGCCCGGAGATCGAACCCCACGCCCAGGGCGCTCAGGGCTCCCCGACCGATGACATACTCCACCGGATCGTAGCCGAAAAGGGAGAGGTGACCCGGTCCGCTGCCGGGGGTGATCCCGGGACTCACCGGAATCAGGGCGCCCAGGGAGCTCAGTCTCGCCAGTGCGTCGAGATGGGGGGTGTGGGCCGTTTCCAGCTCCGTCAGTCCCGTTTCGGGACGGGGGAGTCCTCCCAGGCCGTCCAGGACGAAAAGGACGATCTTCTTACCTTCGACTCCTCGCTCCACCACGGCGTCGGGAAGGCGGGCTCGGGACATGATACTGGGCTCGAATTCGGTCGGGATGGTGCGACGGGCCCCCGGGAGGGCAGAACGGGACCCAATATACCACGGCCGGCGAAATGAACAAACCGACGCTCCGGGTGCGGACCCGCTCGCTCCTTCCGTCGGGGGTTGAGGTTCTGGCCTTGCCGACCCACCCCTCAACGCTTCAGCCCTACCCGCTGGCAGGGTCACCGACCTTTCCGGGTTAGTTGCCAGAGTCCTCCCCTGCCCCGTAGGATCCGGGAGCCCGCGGGGCCTTCCGGGCCCCGGCCCATTCCGCTGCCAAGCAGGAGAAGATCCATGAAATACTCGCCCTTCAGGATGGAGCGCTGGCAGTCCACCTACGAGCACCGGGTACGATTCAACCTGTCGGAGAGCGGAGTCCACCCCATGACGGTGGCGGAGCTCCTGGAGCTGGCGGGGTTGGAGGGAGGCGTGGAGGGGATCAGGCTTTCCTACGGCCAGTCCAACGGCTCCGACCAGCTCCGGGACCGGATCGCGGCCCTGAACCCTGGAGCCACGGAGGCATCGGTCCTGGTGACGGTGGGGGGCGCCGAGGCTAACTTCGTGGCCCTCTGGCACCTCCTGGAGCCGGGCCGCCCCGGCGCCGTCATGCTGCCCAACTACATGCAGGTTCCCGGGATGGTGGAGAACTTCGGGGCTCCCCTCCTCCCCTTCCATCTCCGGGAGGAAACGGGGTGGCAACCGGACCTGGACCAGCTGGAGGATGCCCTGGAGCAGGGCGCCTCCTTCATTCTGGTGACGAACCCCAACAATCCCACGGGGGCCGTCCTTACCCCACGAGCCATGGACGGGATCGTGGAGCTTGCGGAGCGGTTCGGCGCTTGGATCCTCTCCGACGAGGTGTATCGGGGTGCGGAGGTGGAGGGGCAGGAAACCCCCTCTTTCTGGGGACGGACGGAGAAAGTTCTGATCACCAACTCCCTCTCCAAGGCCTACGGGCTCCCGGGACTCCGCCTGGGTTGGGTGGTGGGACCCCCCTCCCTGGTGCAGGACCTCTGGGGGAGAACGGATTACACCACCATCTCTCCCTCTTCCCTCTCGGACCACCTGGCCACGGTGGCCCTGGAGCCTTCCACCCGTGAGCGAATCCTCAGGAGGAGCCGGACCATCATCCGGGAGAACCTGGGAGCCTTGAAGGATTGGATGGACGCCCAGGAGGGCCTCTTCACCTACCGTTTGCCCGATGCCGGGGCCATCTGCTACATGCGCTACCAGCCCGGCGTCAATTCTTCCGAGTTCGCCGAGAAGCTGAGGGCGGAAAAGGACGTCCTGGTGGTACCAGGAGATCATTTCGGCATGGATCGCTACCTCCGAATCGGGTTCGGCAACCCCAGGGACGAGCTCATGGAGGCACTGGGGCGGGTGGCCGAAGCGTTCGAGGAACTGGGGGGATAGCCTGCGCCAGGCAGACCATCTCCGGCGCGATCTGACCCGCGTGCGGAGCCATCCTGCGCCCGGTCGGCGCCGGACCGGTAAGGATAAACGAGTGTTACGGGAGACGAGCTGCGTTCAATGCCCACCAAGGACGTCCTCAGGGACCTGGAGGTCCTCTTCAAGTCCCGCTATGGCCTGATCCACCTGGATACCGAAGAGCCCGACCGGGCCCTGTCCCTCCTGCGCCACGTGGCCGACCGGCTACCGGTTCCCCTGTTCACCTGGTCCCGGGTGGAGGGGATCCATCGAGTGGACCGGCCCGGGAAGATCTTCGACACCAAGGAGCCCCGGAAGGCCCTGGCCCACGTGGCCGCTGCCGGAATCCCAGCCGTCTACCACTTCCACGCGGTGGGTGCTCATCTGGAGACGGACGAGGTCTTCAGGGCGCACCTGCGGGTGGGGGCGAGAAAGCTTGAGGAGTTGGACGGGGCCCTGGTCCTCACTGGCTCAGGGCTCTCCTTCCCCCCGGATCTCTCTCCCCTGGTAGCCACGGTGACCCTCCCGGGACCCGGTGAAGCCGAATACCGGGACCTGCTGGGCAATCTCCTCAGGGACCTGAGCCGGCGCGGCCACGTGGAGGTCAGCCTCACCAGGGAGGAGATGGCGAGCCTCCTGAGGCATCTGTCGGGCCTGACCCTCCTTGAGGCCGAAAAGGTCCTCACCAAGGCCATCGTGGAGGACGGCAGGCTCGCCGCCGACGACATCCGGCACGTCATCGAGGCCAAGAAGGCCGTGGTGGAGCGAGAGGGACTCCTGGAGTACTACCCCGCCGAGCAGACCCTGGAGGACGTGGCGGACCTGGCCAGGCTGAAGGCATGGCTCGGTAAGAGAAGGAACGTGGTGGCCAACCCGGTCCGAGCCACGGAGTTCGGCCTCACCTTCCCCCGGGGCGTCCTCCTCCTGGGGGTCCCGGGATGTGGAAAAAGCCTTTCGGCCAAGGCGGTGGCCAGGGAGTGGGGCCTTCCCTTGCTCAAGTTCGACACCTCCAACCTCTACAACAAGTACATCGGAGAGAGCGAGAAGAACTTCAACCGAGCCATCCGGGCCGCGGAGCGTATGGCTCCGGTGGTCCTGTGGATTGACGAGCTGGAAAAGGCCTTCGCCATGGGGGGAACGGAGGACGGGGGGGTGTCCCAGCGTATCCTGGGCACCTTCCTGAGCTGGATGCAGGATCGCAGGGGCGAGGTGTTCATCGTAGCCACGGCCAACGACATCGGCCGCCTTCCCCCGGAGTTTCTGAGAAAAGGCCGCTTCGACGAGATCTTCTTCGTGGACCTTCCCGACGCCGCCACCCGGAAGGAGATCTTCCGGATCCACCTGGCCTCCAGGGGGCTCGATCCCGAAACCTTCGATCTGGATCACCTGGCTCGGGGCTCGGAGGAGTTCAGCGGGTCCGAGATCGAGGAAGTGGTGGTCTCGGGACTCTATACCGCCTTCGCCGAAAACCGCACCCTGAGCACCCAGTCCCTGGAAAGGGCCACGGCCAGCACGGTCCCCCTGGCCGTCACCATGGGGGAGAAAGTCCAGTCCCTCAGAGATTGGGCCAGGACCCGGACGGTTCCGGCCAACTGATTCCAGGCGACTGATTCCGTCCAGCCGATCCCCGGTACCCTGTTCCGGCCAACTGATTCCAGGCTCCTGATCCCCAGCGCCTGGAAGGGATCCGCCCACCCTCCCCTGCTACCCCCTCTCTTCAACCCCCTTCAGGGGTTCGATGCAGGCGGGCTGGTCATTCCGGGGTGAGTTCACCAGCGTCGACACGGGGCGGGCCTGGAGGTCCCACTCCCCATAGGGCTCCAGGAGCCCGAGAAGCTCCTTTTCCCGGGCCTGCGGATCGAGCCAGCGATCCCAGGCTTCCGGCGCAAGGATGACCGGCATCCGGGGATGGATGTCCCGTATGACCTCCGTGGCTTCCGTGGTGAGGATGGTGAAGGTGTGGAGAGGATCGCCCTCCGGAGGGACCCACCGTTCCCATAGGCCCGCCAACCCGAAGGGCTCACGGGTGGCCCGGTGGATCCAGAAGGGCTGCTTGGACCCCTTTCCGCCGGCCGACTCCCCTTCCTTCCTCCACTCGAAGAACCCGTCGGCCGGGACCAGGCAGCGGCGGGTGCGGAAGGCCTGCCGAAAAGCGGGCTTCTGGGCCACGGTCTCGGAGCGGGCATTGATGAGCCGGCTTCCCACACCCGGATCCCGGGCCCAGGAGGGGATGAGGCCCCACCGGAGGAGCCCCATGCGTCGGCCCCCGGAGTCCCGGGCAACCACGGGCGCCTCCTGGGTGGGGGCGATGTTGTAGCGGGGCAGGTAGTCGAAGCCCGGGGGAGCCACGTCGAAGATGTCCACGAGCTCCGGCAGGGGAACGGTGAGAGTGTAGCGACCACACACGGCCAGTGCTCCCGTTTGAGGTCAACCGCCACGGAGGCTCACCCCGCCTGGGCGCGAACCACCTGAACTGGCGAAGTCACTCATGGAGAGCCTCTGGAACGTGGCGAGAAGAGATGGTTGACAACTCATAGGCCCTCGGTCCCTCGGGAGCAACGCACATGGGAAGCCGCCCCTCTGGATAGAGGCCCTCATGGAACCTGGCACGAAGCTTGAGAGTTGTACAAGGCGGGGAGGCGGAGTGGGGACGGGGAGCGGAGGACGGATGCGGAAGGGAGGGAATCATGAACGAGATGACGAACGGAGCCAAGAGAGTCGCGGCGGCCCCCAGGGACATTCCGGCCCTGGTGCCCCCGAAGGCCCCCCTGACAAGAGAAAGGCGGGACCTGGTGGTGGATCTGTCCAGCACCCGGTACCTGGACCAGCCCAACCTCGCCCTCTTGCTGACCGCGCAACAGCTTGCGGAGCAGGAGGATAGGGACACCTGGCTGGCAGGGGTTACCCTGCCACTTTGGCAGGTCCTTCAGGCCATGGGGCTAGGCCGGTTCTTCAGGTCCCTGCCCGCCTCCGGTGGAGTGCCGGCATAGATCTTCCCGGGACTCCCGACCCACCCTCATGGAAGGCCCCCGCCCGTGGCTCGGGCGGGGGCCTTCTGCCGTCAACCTCACCTTCACCCCTTCACCAGGGTGAAGAGGACGATGGCCAGGGGAGAATGTCCCCTCCGGGGGACAACCATCTCCCATCTCCCGGGGTTACACCCCTCCCATGTCCACGATCTCCGCGTAGCTCTCGGGGTTCCAGCGGGGCCGGTCAGGAGCGTTGGCCACCTCCACACCCAGATAGAACATGAGCTGGGTGATGCGGGCCGCCTTGTCGGCATCGATCCGGTCTACGGTGTCGGTGGGCCGATGGTAGTCCTCGTGAATCCCCGTGAAGAAGAAGAGAACCGGGACTCCCCTCCGGGCGAAGTTGAAGTGGTCCGAACGGCGGAAGAAGTTCTGCTCGGGCCAGATGTCGTCGGCGGCTGTCATGCGGAGCTCCGGGTGGGCCTCGTTCACCCGGTTCATGGTATCCCCCAGATCCGAGTGCTCCTTGCCGATGACCACCACGGAGTCCGGCGAATTCCGGGAGATCATGTCGGCGTTGAGGCCGGCCACCACCTGCTCCAGGGGAACGGGCGGGTTCTCGGCGAAGAAGCGGCTCCCCCAAAGTCCTCGCTCCTCCCCGCTCACGGTCACGAAGATGAAGGAACGTTTGGGGCGCTCCCCGAGCATGCCAAAGGCCCGGGCCAGCTCAACCACGGCCACGGTTCCCGACGCGTTGTCGTCGGCGCCGTTGTAGATGCTGTCGCCGGCTTCGTTGGGTCTGCCCGTGCCCACGTGATCCATGTGGGCGGTGAAGAGAACGTACTCGTCCTTCAGGACCGGATCACTGCCCTCCAGGATTCCCACCGTATTGGGAAGATCGAACCCCCCCACCTCCCGGACGGCGGCGGTGAGGGTGAGCTCCAGCCCGGGGACTTCCTGAACCTCCAGACGCCCTTCCGAGCCTGTGGCCAGCATGGCAAGCTGGACACCGTGGG
>PXFI01000300.1 GCA_003564295.1 Gemmatimonadota bacterium
CCGTTTCGGCCGGAGAGGTGGACCCTCACGCCCACCCCGAAAGCCGCCTCGGCCAGGAGCCAGGCCCTCCACTGGGCCGACCGGACCTGCCAGGGCTCACGATGCAGTATCCTCTCCAGGAACGGGTCCAGGTGCTCCAGGAACTCAGGGTCGTCCTGGGGAAGATCCGCCGCCTTGGGAAAGAGATCATCCATCGACCGCTCCTCTTGCCTCCACGGTTTCGATTGTGCCCGTGGCACCATCGTCGGGTCGGTAGCCCAACTCCATGGTCATGCCGTCGTGGGCGACGACGGCAGACGGGAAGTGCTCTCTGGCCTCGACCATGAGTGGGCCGGGGTTCTCTGCATACCGGGCAGAGATATGGGTCAGGACCAGGCGGGCGACCCCGGCCTCCCTGGCGAGGATGGCTGCTCCTCGAGCGGTGGAGTGGAAGGTTTCGTGCGCCCGCTCCGCCTCATCTTCTCCGAAGGTGGCTTCGTGGATGAGGAGGTCCGCACCCCGAGCCGCCTCCACCGTGTCGGGTGAGGGACGGGTGTCTCCGGTATAGGCCACCAGACGGCCGGGGCGAGGACTTCCCACGACCTCGTGAGGATGCACCGTGCGGCCCCCCACTTCCACGGGCTCGCCCCGATGGAGACGACCGAACAGGGGCCCTTCCGGCACCCCAAGGGCCCGAGCCCGGTCCACATCGAATCGACCCAGGCGGGGATGCTCCCGGAGGGCGAAACCCACCGCCCTCGTCCCGTGTCGCACCGCAAAGGCAACGACCTCATAGTCACCAAAGGAAACGGCGTGCCCAACGCCGAGTCCCCGAGCCTTCACAGGAAAGGGTACCCGTTCGACCCCAAGATGGACAGCCTCCAGGAGGAGTTGTTCGGATCCGGCGGGTCCATAGAGGTCCAGCTGTTCCTGGCGTCCCTGGAGGGCCATGGTCCGAAGGAGGCCGGGGATCCCCAGGAAGTGGTCCGCATGGAGGTGGGTCACGAAGATGGCTTTGACCCCGAAGCCCGTCCCGAATCTCATCATCTGGCGCTGGGTTCCTTCCCCGCAATCGAAGAGCACCAGGTCCCCTTCGCGCTGTACGGCGACGGTGCTCACATTGCGCCCCACAGTGGGACGGGACGCCGCGGTGCCGAGGAAGGTCACTCGTATCATCCGGATAAAGATCTCACGAGGTCTGAGGGTTCAACGCCTTGCAGGGAAGGTAGCCGAATCGGGCCCCGGATTTCCAGGGACCTGGCGCACCGGCCAGGCCAGGATGGAGTCCATGAGAACCTCCAGAGCCGGATCCATGGCGTCTCCCGGGGTGACAGAGCCGAGGCCAGGCCGTATAGTCTGTCTATCCGTCCCAACCCACGGCCATGTCCATTGTACCTCTTTTCGGGACGGTGCTTCGACCCAATTCGGAGGGTGATGCTATGCAAAGCCGCCGCCAGTTCTTGGGAGCCATCTCCATCCCAGCCGCCGCACTCGCCGGAGCCCCTCTCCTGACCGCCCGTTTTCGGGGCGGAGCCGCCGCCCTCGCCCATGAGCTGTCCTCCTATCCGGGTACGCCGGCCCAGATAGCGTCCAACGAAGACTTCTGGGTAGAGGTCCAGCGTGCGTTCACGGTGGACCGAAGCCTCGTCAACCTGAACAATGGAGGGGTCAGTCCCTCGCCGGCCTTCGTCCAGGAGGCCATGAAGAGGCACCTGGACCTGGCCAACAAAGCTCCCACCTACTACATGTGGCAAATTCAAATGCCCATGCGTGAGGGGGTGCGGGAGCGGATGGCCCGGGAGTGGGGGGTCGATAGGGAGGAGATCGCCTTCGTCCGCAACGCATCGGAAGGACTCCAGATCTGCCAGTTCGGTTTCGACCTGCAGAGGGGCGACGAGGTCCTCACCTCCACCCAGGACTACCCCCGCATGATCACCACCTTCCGCCAAAGGGAGCGCCGGGAAGGTGTGGTTATGAGGCAGGTACAGCTGCCCATACCGGCGGAGGACCCGGGGAAGGTGGTCCGTATCTTCGAGGAGGCCATCACTCCCCGGACCCGCATGATCCTCATCTGCGACATGATCAACCTGACCGGTCAGGTTCTTCCTGTCCGGGAATTGGCCGACCTGGGCCGGCGCCGGGACATTCCCGTCATCGTGGACGGGGCCCACGGCCTCGCACACCTGGATTTTTTGATTCCGGACCTGGGATGCGACTACTACGCCGCCAGCTTGCACAAGTGGCTCTTCGCCCCCCACGGCACGGGCCTCCTCTACGTCCGAAGGGACAAGATCCAGGACCTGTGGCCTCTCATGGCGGCGCCAGAGGGCATGGAGTCAGACATCCGAAAATTCGAAGAGATCGGGACCCACCCGGCAGCCAACTCCCTGGCCATCGCCGAAGCCCTCACATTCCATCAAGGGATCGGTGGTGCCCGGAAAGCAGCACGCATGCGCTTCCTCAGGGACTATTGGGCCAAAGAACTTCTGGAGCACGACCGTTTCCGCCTCCACACAAGCCTGGATCCCAGGTTCTCCTGCGGGATAGGGAACGTCCAGCTGGAGGGAGTGGATTCAGGGGAGCTGAGCAACTGGCTCTGGAGCAGGCACCGCATCATCACTGTGGCCATAAAGCACCCCGAATTCGAAGGGATCAGGGTTACACCCAGCATCTATACACACCTGGAGGAGCTTGACCGATTCGTGGAGGCGATGGTCCATGCCTCCCGATACGGCTTGGTGGGCTGAAGTGCCGCACGAGGCTTCCCCGGAGTCTGCCTACGGGTAGGCTCCACTTTGCGCAGAGGGCTTGTCATGAAGGAACTCAGTTTGAAAGTGCCTGACATCTCTTGCGGCCACTGCGTGGCTGCCGTGCGGGGCGCATTGGAGACGATCGAAGGAGTCGAAGAAGTCCACATCTCCCTGGAGGCCAGAACGGTCCTGGTACGGGGCGTGGACGCACTGGATCTCTCGGACATGGTGGAAGCGATTCGGGAAGTGGGATACACCCCCCAGGTGGGGGGATGACCAAGTACGCCACCAGCCGCGCCGTTCAGAGGGGGGTCGGCGAGGGACGTCCATGGAGTGCAGGGGGTGCCCCACTCGCCCCGAGGGCGCCCGCACCCCATCTTATCTTGGAGTTCGTCCACCAGCGAGGAGGAATTGCCCTATGGCCGTATTCGAGCTTAGCGTGAACGGGGAGCGGAGATCCACCGACGTGCCCCCCGACATGCCTCTCCTTTGGGTGCTCCGGGACCACTTGGGCCTGACTGGAACCAAGTACTCTTGCGGGATCGCCTTCTGCGGGACCTGCGTCGTCCTCGTGGATGGAGAGCCGGTTCGTTCCTGCGTTGTGACGGTGGAAAGCGTGGGTGACGGTAACATCACCACCATCGAGGGACTCTCCGAGACCGGTGACCATCCCCTTCAAAGGGCATGGATCGAGGACCAGGTTCCCCAGTGTGGCTACTGCCACCCCGGACAGCTGTTGCAGGCGGCCGCCCTCCTGGAGCGGAACCCCCATCCCACGGACGAGGAGATCGACGAGTACATGGCGGGCGTCCTCTGCCGCTGTGGCGTCTACCAGCGGATCAAGAGAGTCATCCGGAAGGTGGAGAAGGAGGGCATCCGATGAACATGAACGAGTTGAGCCGGCGAACCTTCATCAAGGTCACCGGAACGGCGGGCACCGGGCTGATCATCGGCTTCCACATCCCCCTCCTCCAGGGGTGTGCCGAAGGGCCTCCCCCACCTCCCGCCGAAGGTGGCTTTGAGCCCAACGCCTGGATCCGGGTGGCACCTGATGGCCTGGTTCATGTGGTCTACGACGACCACGAGATGGGCCAGGGCAGCGCCACCAGCTTCCTCATGATGGTGTGCGAGGAAATGGAGGCCGATTGGTCGAAGATGGTCTGGGGACCTGTGCCCACCGACCCCGGTGCCTGGCACCGAAGCATTGTAACGGGCGGTAGCACCACCATCCGGCAGGGCTGGACCTTCATTCGCACTGCCGGCGCCCAGGCCAAGGAAATGTTGCGGGCCGCCGCTGCCGAGCGGTGGGGCGTGGATCTGGAGGTGTGTGTCGCCAGAAACCACACCATCTTCCACGAGGGCAGCCGCCGCAGCCTTTCCTACGGCGATCTGGCCGAGGAAGCGGGCCTCCTTCCGGTTCCTGACGACCCGCCCCTCAAGACCCACCAGGACTACTGGCTGGTGGGC
>PXFI01000123.1 GCA_003564295.1 Gemmatimonadota bacterium
CCGCCACCACGGGGTCCCGGTCCAAGACCCTGGTGACCTTCCACGGGGCCACCTCCCTGCCGGCGGAGGCGTACCGGACGCTTCGGACCTCCATCTTCTTTGCCGACCTGGACGGCAACGGCAAGCGGGAGCTGGTGGTCACCAGCCCCGGGGCCCGGGACGGCAAATCCGTCACCTGCTGCAACCTGGCCATCGCCTTTGCCCAGCAGGGGTTGAATACCCTCCTGGTGGACGCCGACCTGAGGCGGAGCACCCTGCACCTCACGTTCGAGCTCGGGGAAGCCCCCGGACTGGCGGAATATCTCCAGGGCAAGCTCCCGGTGCACAACCTCATCCGGACCACTCAAGTGCCCAACCTGGTGGTGGCGCCGGCGGGCCGCGCGCCCCCCAACCCGGCCGAGCTGTTGGGCAACGAGAAGATGGACGAGCTCCTGGAAGAGGCCCGGGGGTTCTTTGACGCCATCGTCTTCGACTCCCCGCCGGTGCTGGCGGTGACGGACGCCACCATCCTGGCCAGCAAGCTGAGGGGGGTGGTGCTGGTGGTCCGCTCGGACCGGACCCACAAGCAGGCGGCGGAAGACGCCCTGGAGCAGCTCCGGATGGCCCGGGCCCGAGTGCTGGGGGTGGTGGTGAACGACACGCAGGGGGGAGGGCGGTACGGATACCGGTACTCCTATTACCACGAGTACTACGGGGAGGACGGGAAGGCACGAACACGTAGAAGGTAAGGCGGGCAGGGACCCATGACGGCAGACCAACGGCTCCAGCTCTTGCTCGGGATGGCGCGGAGGATCCGCGACACGCACCGGCGTGTGGTGTGCACGATGCTGTACGGGCTGGTGACCACCGTGGCCTTTGCCCTGGCCTGGCTCCTCCGGTTCGAGCTCCAATGGCCCGCCCACGTCACCCGGCCCTTCCTCCTGACCCTGCCCCTCCTCCTCCTCCTCCGCCTCTCCCTGGCCTGGTGGGTGGGCCTGTCCACCAGCCGGTGGAGGTTCGTGAGCACGGGCGACGTGATGCGGCTGGTCCTGGCCGCCACGGTGGGATCCGTGATCTTCTACCTCCTCACCTTCCGCCTGGGGCTGCCGGCCACGGTCCCCCGCTCCGTCCTGGCCCTGGAGTGGGTCCTCACCGTCCAGCTCACCGGGGGGATGTGGCTCACCTACCGGATCTTCTTCGAGCGGTTGAGGCGGCGGGGGGTGGTGAACGGGACGCCGGAGCGGAAGGTCCTGGTGGTGGGGGCAGGCAGCGCCGGAGCCCTCATGGTGGGGGAGATGAGCCGGACGCCCACGGGCTACAAGCCCCTGGGGATGGTGGACGACGACCCCCACAAGTGGGGGACCTCCATCCACAGGGTGGAGGTGGTGGGCTCCATCCAGGACCTGCCGGCCATCGCCCGGGCTTTGGAGCCGGAAGAGCTCATCATCGCCATCCCCACGGCCACTCCCCACGAGCTTCACCGCATCGTGGGGCTCTGCGAGGAGACGGAGCTTCCGTTCAAGCTGCTGCCGGGGATGCCGGAGGTCCTGGCGGGGGACGGCTACCTGTCCTACGTGCGGCCGGTCCACATCGAGGACCTCCTGGGCCGGCAGCCCGTGACCCTGGAGCTGCCGGAGCTGGAGGCGGCCCTGGCGGGCCGGTGCGTGCTGGTCACGGGGGCCGCCGGCTCCATCGGCTCCGAGCTCTGTCGGCAGATCGCTCTGAACGATCCGGCCAAGCTGCTGCTGCTGGACCAGGCCGAAACCCCTCTGGTGGAGCTGGACCTAGAGCTGAGGGATCGGTTTCCGGAGCTGGAGATGGTCCCCCTGGTGGCAGACGTGACGGATTTTGCCGGCCTGGACGCCCTGTTTCGGGTCCATCGTCCCCACCAGGTGTTCCACGCGGCGGCCTACAAGCACGTGCCCATGATGGAGCTGAACACCGAGGAGGCGGTGCGTAACAACGTCCTGGGCACCTGGAACGTGGCCCGGGCCGCCGGTGAGCTGGGCTCGGAGAAGCTGGTCCTCATCTCCACGGACAAGGCCGTGAGGCCCTCCAGCGTCATGGGGGCCAGCAAGCGCATGGCGGAGCAGGTGGTCCTGGAGGCCCAGGAGCGCTACCCGGCCACGACCTTCGCCGCCGTGCGGTTCGGCAACGTGCTGGGAAGCAACGGGAGCGTGATCCCCCTCTTCCGGAGGCAGATGGAAGAAGGAAAGCCCCTGACCGTCACCCACCCGGAGGTGAGCCGCTACTTCATGACCATCCCCGAGGCGGTGCAGCTGGTGCTCCAGGCGTCCCTGCTGCCGGAGAGCCGGGGCCACGTGGCCATGCTGGAGATGGGCGAGCCGGTGAAGATCGTGGAGCTGGCCAGGAAGATGCTCAGGCTGGCGGGCAGGCCCGCCCTGGAAGGCCGGGACATGGTGTTCACGGGCCTGAGGCCCGGGGAGAAGCTCCACGAGGAGCTGGTGGCGCCCCAGGAGGAGACGGTGCCCACGGCCCACCCCAAGGTCCGCCTGGTGCTCCTGGACCGGGAGCCCAGGCAGGCCGCCATGGCCTGTGCCCTGGGCTTTCGGCCCGGGACCGCCGCCCAGCTCAGCGTGAAGGCCATGCTGGCCAGTCTGGGGACCTACCTGTCCACGGGAGAGGAAGCTGCCGCATCCGTTCTCCAACACCTGGACCCCGAGCCCGGATGAGTGACGCCCGTCTCCTGACCCCTGGCCACGAGCCGGCCCCGCCCCAAGTCCTCTGCTCCCAGCCTCTCTGGTACGCCTGCCGTACCCGGGCCCGGGCCGAGAAGCAGGTGGACCGGCTCCTGGGGCGCACGGGGCTGGAGACGTACTTGCCCCTGGTGGAGCGGGAGCGACAGTGGGCGGACCGGAAGAAACGGGTGGAGTTCCCCCTCTTTCCGGGCTACACGTTCGCCCGGTTTTCCATGGGGCGATTCCTGGAGGTGGTCCGGACCCCGGGGCTGGTGGAGGTGGTGGGGGGAAGGGAGCGTCCCACCCCGGTGCGGGAGGAGGAGCTGGAGGCCGTGCGCCGGTTCGCCCAGGGCCTGGAGGAGACGGGCCTCACGCCTGAGCCCGCCGACTGGCTGGAGCCCGGCACCCCTGTGCTGGTGGTCTGCGGTCCGTTTGAGGGCATGCGGGGCATCCTGACGGAGGTGAAGGGAAGAAGCCGGGTGGTGGTCCGCCTCACGGCCATCCGTCTGGCCGTGGGCGTGGAGATGGAGCGGCGGAACGTGAGGAGGCTGGGGTAGGGGGGTGTGGGGGGTCGGGGGTGCCCGCACCGCTGCGCCCCGGCCAGGGAGCGCGGGTGGGAAGGAAGATTAAGGAAGGTTGCTGGCTGAGTCAGACGCGCCCTGTAACTGACGGGGCGGAGCTGTGGGGGGGGCTACTCCGGTCGGGGCACGTCGGTGGCAGGGAAGTCGGTGCCCACGAAGAGGAGGGGTTGATCCAGAGCCACGGCCAGGGCGTATGCGAAGCAGTCGCCGAGGTTCAGGGCGGCAGGGTGCCTCCCCTTCCCGAAGCGGCGGAAGGCCTGTCGGGCGAGTTGGGCGTGTTCTTCCGAGAAGGGGATGACCTCCACTTCGGCCCGTTCCAGGAAGAGATCGAGCTCGCGCTCTCCATGGTCGTCGTAACGGGCCTGGAGGACGATCCCCGCCTCCACTACCGTGGCGGCCGAGATGCGGCGGACCTCGGCGTCCACCAGGGCAGCAAGGATCCTTTCCGCCTCCTTCTCATCCTGGAGGAGAGCCAGAACGGCGGACGTGTCCAGGACCACGGCCTTCACGAAGGGAGCCCCGCGTCGTCGTAGCCCAGGATCTCCTCGTCGGTCCGGTCGTCCAGGCGAGGGAGGGCGGACAGGCGGCGCTGCATCCGCCGGATCTCGTCGGCCAGGGCTGGAGCCCGCCGGCGGCCTGCCACCCGGGCCAGTCGGTCCCGAAGGGCCACGGTCACGGCCTCGGTGAGGGTTTCTCCGGTGAGCTCGGCCAGATGCCGGGCCAACCGGTCCGTCTCTTCGCTCTTGATGTTCAAAGCCATGAGGGCCTCGCAGGAAGAATCCACCATAATATCTTTACTTCCTCCTTTCTGCGCAACGGACCCGAGTCCACGGCCTTGTGCGGGATGACGCACATTTCACGGGCACGCACCACGGTAATCTTGAGGTTCGGGCGCAGCCATGGGGGAAAGGGCCAGGGACCCATGACGGCGG
>PXFI01000228.1 GCA_003564295.1 Gemmatimonadota bacterium
CGGCCACTGCAGCCGGAAGGTCCGCTGCCCCCGATATTCTCGCCGCCCAGAGCCCTTCTGCATTGGGGAATGTGTAGGAGGAAGGCTCATGAGGGCCGGCACGTTTCCACCAGTCCTGGATAGTGGTATGTCATCGGGTCAGCCATCACCTGCAGGTTGTGCAGGGCATCAGTATTCGCCCTGGCCCCTTTCTCACCAGGTACAACGATTCAACGCTCCGGGTTGTGACCCGCACTGGCGCTGGGGTCCCGGCATGGCGCTGTGAAGGATTCCAGCCCATCCCGGGCTACGGCGGCGATGTTCGCTTCGAGGGTAGCGTAGCAGGTGAAGCTGTCCCGCTCCCTGGCGGTGCCCCGAGGGGTCGGCCGAGAGCCGGTGGGCCCGCACGCCGGAGTCAGGGGCCTTTTCACTTCCTGGCCCGCTCATACTCCAGTGTGCTGGTCAACCTGAACTCACCATCGACCAGCGTTTCTACAATATGTCTATAATGATCAGCATCGATCAGCTTCGATGTGTGTCTTTCCACGACGTCTACGCCGCCCATCCTGTAGTGCTCTACAAGCACGAGCGACTGGCGTGACTCATCATAGTCGCCATCTCCCGACATATGATTTCCGAAGTTGTCATACCATTCAATTCTGAACTTATCCAATTCGGTATCAAAGAAGATGAGCCCGTGGCCCTTGATCTTCCCGAAGGGAGTGTCGGCCTCGATATCGGTCAGGTAACAGAAGCCGTCGAGGGCTCTTCTGAATCGATTCCTTGTGTGTCCGGCGCCTCCTTCTTTCATCCATGGCATGGCTTCATGGCGATCGACAGACGTCCATTCCCCTGCGAAGGGCTCTAGCTTCGATAGTTCAGCAGACGGTTCCGGCCTATCATACCAGTTTCCCATGCTTCGCACCCTCCTTCTGGATTCCCATCCATCCCGTACCCATTTGAGCTTGCGCGTATAGCGTTCTATCCGGAGGCGGCGGGTTCCGGGCCATGCCGTCCCGAAGAAACGAGGAGACCCCCCGCGGGGCAATGCCCCCGAGGGGTCAAAGAGGCATGTGATGTCGGAGCGCCAGCGTGCCCAGGATCAGCACCGCCAACATCAGCACGCCCCGGCCGATACCACCTGCGAAATCCCTTCTCAACCCGAACCCGGTGTCTCGAACCAGCTCAAGCAGCAGAGCGCGCTGCCAGATCAGGAGGGCACATCCGCCACCCACGATCATGATGCAGGAGGTCAGCAGCCACTCGGGGTAGAAGGTTGCGACTCCCGTCACCAGCCCCGCCACGGAATTGTTCAAGGCGTGGGCGAGGACCGGTGCGGTGAGACTGCCCGTGTGGAAGTAGAGAGCCGTGAACACCAGTCCGCCGGGCAGCGTGCTGAACACCCAGACAAGCCCGAGCAGCAGGGTCGGCGCATTGTGCAGATGGGCAGAGGAGAAGAAGAGAAGCGGGACCAGCAACCCCCAGGACCCTGGCAGGCATCCCTGAGGTCATGGTTTGAACGAAGCCACGGTAGAAGAGTTCTTCTCGGAATGCGGACCACACCCAGGCGTACCAGGTCACGTGGATGAGGAAGTCCTATCTGGTCACCAGGCCCAGGGCCTCCGCCTGACCTCGAGCCAGACCGGGGTAGAGCAGAGCAGTGACCGCCACCAGGATGCATAGCAGCGCTACTCCAACCAGGCCCGCACGAAACGATGCCCGGCCGGAACGGAGCCCCAGCCTGGCCGGGCGCCCCTGCATGAGAATCAGCATCACTGTGAACAGGAGGACAGAGGCCACCACGGCCGCCAGCGTGTACTGGCCCCGGCTCGTGGGAATGAGGAGCAGGTCGCCCCGGGGCAGCCACTGGCGGACCACGGGTGGTATGATCAAGAACAAGAACGCATAGGCGATCAGGATCCGGACGGCCACGAGTAGCCAGCGTGTCCGGACCGAGAATCGCCCTGGCCATCCGTATAGGAGTCTATGCATCACACATGATTCCCCTGCCGCGCCAACGGAAGCTCAGGAGCAGGAGCCCTCCGAAGATCACGGCACCTCCCAGAAACGGCAAGCGGCTGTCGGCGTCGAAGGCGACCCCGGCCCCCAGGGGGCCAAGGATGCGCCCCATGCCCATGAAGGATTCCGCAAGACCCATGGCAGCCCCCTGGTTCCCACCGGCCCTCTGGGAGACGAAGGAGAGGGCCGTGGGCTTCAAGAGCGCCATCAGGAGGATGAACAGGCTGGTGGCGAGGACGATGGATGCGGTGCCCCGGGCCAGCAGCATCAGGGGAAAGGCCAGGCCGATGGCGGGGAAGAGGATCCGGATGAGGGTCTCCTCCCCCAACCGCTCCGTCACCGGCCCCACCAGGACGCCCTGGGCAAGGGCGTACGTGAGGCTCATGGCCATGAGGACGGCCCCCACCCAGGCTGGACCGTGCCCGAACCTCTCCAGGGCGTAGAGGCCGAAAACACTGGTGAACCCCGACTTCCCGAAGATGGCGGCGAAGGCCGCCACCAGTCCCAGAGCCATGGCGGTGCCCAGGGCCTTCCGGGTCCGCCGGGGGTTGGGCAGGTTCTTCGCCGGCTGTGAAGAGGCCCGTCGGTGAAGGGGGAGGGACTCGGGGAGGAAGAACAACAGGGCCAGGAAGGTGCACAGGGCGAATCCCGCGGCGAAGAAGAAGGGGCGGGACAGGGACCCGGCGGCCAGCACGCCGCCGATGCCCGGGCCCATGATGACGCCCAGGCCCGCAGCCCCCCCGATGCGGCCGATGGCGGCGCTGCGACGAGCCGTGGGATGAACGTCCCCCACGTAGGCCAGGGCGGACGGGTAGATGGCGCTGGACAGGGCGCCGGAGGCCAGCTGGGCGACGTAGAGCATCCACAGTTCCGTGGCGAGCCCAAACAGGAGCATCCCGGTGGCGAGGCCCGCCATCCCCAGGAGGAGGATGGGTTTCCTTCCGTAGCTGTCCGACAGGCCACCCCACAGGGGAGCGCAGAGGAGCTGCATGAGACCATAGGTGGCCACCAGGAGCCCCAGGTGCGAGCCGCTGCCCCCCAGGGCTTCCATGTAGAAGGGCAGAACCGGCATGACGATGCCGAAGCCCACCATGGCCAGGGCGATGGAAAGGTAGAGGATCAGGTTGCTCTGGCCGGTTGCCGTGGCCATGACGTCTCTCCCCCCTCTCAGGAACCGTCCAGGATTTCCACGGACCCGGTCTCGCCGTTCACCCGGACCCTCTGGCCCTCCCGGAGCTGCCTGGTGGCGCCGCCCACACCGGCCACCGCCGGTACGCCGTACTCCCGAGCCACCACCGATCCGTGGGAGATGGGCCCGCCGGTCTCCATGATCAGGGCGCCCAACTTCAGGAAGAGAGGCGTCCACGCCGGATTCGTCCCCGCGGCCACCAGGATGTCACCCTTCTCGAGACGGTCGCCCTCCTCAGGGTGTTCCAGGATCCTGACCGGGCCTTCGTGCACGCCGGGGGATACGGGGATGCCCTGGAGGCCGCCCTCTTCCCCGTCGCTGGCAGCGGCGTACAAGCTCTCGCCGGTGCTGGCCATGAGCCGGGGCGCCGTCCTGAGCTGGTCCAGCCGGAACTCCTCCCGGTTCCTGCGAACGTGGGGCGCCAGGTCCTGGCCCGACCGGATCCGGGCCATGTCCAGGAAGAACACGTCTTCGGCCTTCTCCAGCCGTCCTTGCCCCACCAACTCCGCCCCCACCGTCAGCAACTGCTCCCGGTAGAGGGCCATGGCGTGGCGGAGGTAGAACTTGGACAGCTCCCGTACGCCGAACATGGCCCGGAAATCCCGGAGCAGCCGCTCCAGCTTCTTCGCCTGCCGCCTGTGGCCGGAACGGACCAGCTGGTCCCGGAGGCGAGGAATGGCGGCTTCGGCCTCGCTCCGGGCGTCCTCGAACCGCTGCAGCGCCTCTTGATACGTCCCGGCTTCCAGGTAGCCGTTCACCAGGTCCACCACGTAGGAAGGATCTTCCTTCCAGGACGGCACTCCCACGTCCAGCTCTACCGTGTTCCGATGGCCGTAGCGGGCCAGGAACTCCTGCACCTCGGGGGCGTCGGCTGTGGCCACCGTTCCCCGGGCGTCCAGGGCCCGGGCGACCTCCAGGATCGCCATGCCCATCTCCGTGGTGACGGAATGGGGCACCGCCTTCTCCACGGGCTCCAGCTCCGAGGGATCGGCGCCGCA
>PXFI01000133.1 GCA_003564295.1 Gemmatimonadota bacterium
CCCTGCACCTGGACCAGGACCACCGAATGGTCGGCCACGCTCAGGGTCCCCTTGAACCCCCGTACCGTGGCCTCCCCGCCGATGAGGGACTCCCGGAGGATGGAGTCCTCGATGACGGCCCCCCGGCCCACGATGCAATCTCGCAGGGTGGAGCCCACGATCCGGGCACCCCGCTCCACCGTCACGTTGGGTCCCAGGGTGCAGTCCTTCAGGATCACCTCCTCCTCGATCCGTACCAGGTCCCCCAGACTCGTCGACTCGATGGTGGCCCCGGGAGACACGAGCCCCTGGGTGGTCCCCAGCAGATGCTCGTTGGTCTCCAGGAGGGTCTCGGGCTTGCCGCAGTCGTACCATCCCTGGACCGGGGCCGTGTAGATCCTGGAGCCATGGTCCACCATGTACTGGAAGGCGTCGGTGAGGTAATACTCCCCCGAGGGACCCGGCGGGCTCGCCAGGACGTGGTCGATCCCCTGGAACAGGAGCTGGTGGTCACGGATGTGGTACAGCCCGATGTTGGCCAGCTTGGAGATGGGCTCCTTCGGCTTCTCCACGATTCGGGTCATGGCAGATTCCTCGTCCGTCACGATGACCCCGAAACGCTGGTAGTCCTCCACTTCCTTGGCCCAGATGACGCCGGACCATTCGGAGCCCAGGCGTTCGGAAAGCCTCAGGTCCGCGTCGAAGAGGGTGTCCACGAACACGATGAGGAGCTCGCCGTCGATGTAGCGCTCCGTGAGCTTCACGGCCCCGGCCGTGCCGTCCTGGACCTCCTGGACCACGTAACTGGCCCGTATGCCCGGATACTCTTCTGCCATGTACTTCTTGATTACGTCGCCCAGGTATCCGATGACGAAGACGATGTCGCAGACACCTAGCTCCTGGAGGTCGTCCAGGATGTAGCTCATGACCGGTCTGCCCCCTACCCTAAGGAGGGGTTTCGGTGTCAGGTGCGTATGGGGACGGAGCCGGGTTCCTTTGCCGGCCAATGGGATGACTGCCTTCATGGTAGTTGCCCGTCTTGGGGGTCGAACGGAATTTGGTTGAATCCGTGAGCACGTGCCGGGAGTATAGGTAGGGGAGAGAGGGGGAGCAAACGGGAGGCCGCCCGGGGCGGAGCGGCCCGGCAAAGGGTCGAGCTCCCCGGCCCCCGGCGGAGCCGCCCGGCAGCGGATGAGGGCTCTGGCCGCCGGCGACCCTCGTCGTTGGCCGGGGGCGCATATCGGCGGCAAGGCCCTATATTGTCTCCGTCCCCCTGGGGACATACTTCGATGAAGGAGCGTTATGACATGTCCAGCATGAGCCTCGCCCCAGGCCCCGTCCAGCGGGGAGCCCTCCCTTTGGCGTCCCTTCTTCTCCTGGCGTCCTGTGCACCGGCAATGGCCCAGGTGGATCAGCCTCCACCCTCCCCCCAGCAGGAGGACCGGGGCACCATCCAGGTGAGCGGCCAGGCTGAGGTCCCGGTTCCGGCGGACCAGGTCCTCATCAGCTTCGCCGTAGAGACGGAGGCCACCTCGGCCCGGGAGGCCACGGCCATGAACGCCCGGAGGATGGATGCGGTCATGACGGCCCTCCGGGGCACCGAGATCCGGGACCTCAAGATCGAGACCTACGGCTATACCCTTCGCCCCGAATACGAGATGTCCCGGGAGGTGGCCGGTACACGGGTCATCGCCGGTTACCGGGTACAGAACAACATCCGGGTCACCATTCCGGACGTGACCGCCGCCGGCACCATCCTGGACCGGGCCATCGAGGCCGGTGCGAACCGGGTGACGAGCCTCCAGTTCCAGGCTTCCGACACCCGGGAGGCCCGCCTCCAGGCTCTGGAGAATGCGGTGGCCAACGCCCGCCGGCAGGCGGAGGCCATCGCATCGGCCATGGGCGTGGACCTGGGCATAGCCCTCCAGGTCCAGGGAGGAGCCACGGCTCCGCCCCCCATCTCCCCGAGGATGGCGGTCATGTTCAGCCCGGAAGCGGCACCACCCACCCCCATCGAAGCGGCGGAGCAGAAGGTGTCGGCCAACGTGAGCATCACCTACCGCATCGTGGAGCGGAACCGTTGATCCTTGCCCGGCTCCGGACCTGGGTTTTCGAGAATGGGGCCCATACCCGCCCCGGCCATCCGGACCCCTCCCTCAGGGGCCGGACCTACGCCATTCCCTTCGTCAGGGTGTGGGACGCGGCCATGGAGCTGACCTCCGGTAGCCTGAGGGGTTGGTCGTTGTTGGAGGCTGACGAAGGCCGGGGGACCCTCCTGGCCGAGTCCAGGACCTTCGTCTTCCGATCCGTGGACCAGGTCCGGATCGAGGTGAGCCTGGACCACAACGGCCAGACCCGTGTCGACGTGGCCTCGGCATCCAGGCTCGGCAAGGGGGGCATGGGAAAGAACGCCCGCCGCATCAGGAGGTTCTTCCGGGCCCTGGACCGGAAGGTGGGCGCCGGGCCCGGCACCATCCTGGACCCCAGCCTCTCCCCGGTCCTCAGCGCCGTGGTCATGGCGCTGGCGATGGCCGGAGGTTGCACTCCCGCAGACGAGATTCCCGAAGAGGCCGGAGAGATGGGCCCGGCGCCCCTGGTGGCGGATCGGGACTTCCAGAGCCGGAGCTACGAGAGGCACCTGGTGTTCCTGGGGAACCAGGGGGACACCACCTTCCTGGTGCCATGGTCTTTCTCCGCCCAGACCAAGCCCGGGGGGGTGGAGCGGGAGATCCGAGGCTGGATGGCTCGGGACGACGCGTGGGAGACGCTCTTCTCGGACCGGTGGGAGGGCCCCACGAGCCGGGTTCCCTGGCGGATTCTTCCCCGGGGACCGGTCCGCCTGATCGTGGGCCTCCAGGATGCCATCGAGGCCATCCTCTTCCATGGGGAGAACAGGAGCCTGGAGGTGGCCTTGGGCACCCTCCTGGTGGAGTGGTCCGGCCAACGAGGCCAGACCTACCGGGTTCATGAGGGCAACCTCTTCCTGGCCGAGCACACCCTGGATGGGCTTCTCCTGGACGCGACCCGGGCATGGGTATCCGACGACGGTCCGCCCGGGAACTTCGGCTTCCTGGTCTCGGGAAGCTCTCTCCAGCTTGTGTGCGAGGACCTGGCGCCGGAAAACGGATCGGAAGGCGGAGAGTTCTCCTGCTGGGCCCGGGTCCAATTCGCCGATCGGCAGTGGCGCGGGGTCCGCATGGCCTGGAGGGAGGTAAGGGCCTTCGAACCGGCCCGGCGGGACGTTCCGGTGGGGTGGGAGGTCCGGTCACCGGACGGCACCCTGGAGGGTGACCTCGCGGCCGCGGCCGTCTTCCTGGAGGCCGGCGAAGGAACGGGGCCCGTCCTTCCCGTGAAGGGACTCTTTCGCCTGGCGGGCACCCTGGTCCTGGAGGGGCGGGAGTTCCCGGTCCAGGGATTCCTCCGGCACCGGCAGCGTTGACCGTGTCGGACCCGCTCCTACAGGCGGCGCTGAAGATCCTCTTCGGAGCCTTGGCCGGGGGGATCACGAACACCGTGGCCATCTGGATGCTCTTCCACCCGTACGAGCCCCCCAGGGTCTTCGGGCGGACGATCCGGTTCCTCCAGGGGGCCATCCCCAAGAACCAGGCCCGCCTTGCCGCCGCCGTGGGGCGGACCGTGGGGACCCGCCTCCTCACGGAAGAGGACCTTGCCAGGACCTTCTCCGAGGGCGAGTTCCGGATCGCTTTCGACGAGCGCCTGTCCGGTTTCCTCGAGAACCTCCTGAAGAAGGAGCGTGGCTCCCTGCGGGAGATGCTTTCTCCCCCCGTCATGGCGGAGGTGGAGGCCATCCTGGCGGAAGCCGTCGAGCTGGGCATGACCCGGTTCCAGGAGTACCTGGCGTCGGAGGCCTTCGAGACCTTCGTGGAAGAGCGGGCCAGGGGCATCCTGGATGCGGTGGCCGATGAGCCGGTGTCGGCGATCCTCACCCCCGCCAGGGAAGCGGCTCTCACGGAGGTCGTGGGGGATTGGCTCGAGGGCGCCGTGGCGAGCGAAGGGTTCCAGGAGACCGTGGAAGACTATGTTGAACGGGCCACCCTGAGCCTGCTCCAGCCCGGGAGGACTTTCGAAGAGGTGCTCCCCCTGGGCCTGGTGGGGTCCGTGGAGAGGGCCATCTCGTCCTACCTGCCCCTGGCCCTCAAGCGGCTGGGACACGTATTGGAGGACCCGGCGGCCCGGGCTCGGTTCGAACGAGCCCTTCACGAGCTCTTCCACCGTTTCCTGCGGGACCTGAACTTCTACCAGAGGGTCGTGGCCCGCCTCATCGTCACGGAAGAGACCGTGGACCGTGTCCTGGACACCATCGAGCGGGAGGGGGCCGAACGCCTGTCGGAGATGCTCCGGGAGAAGACGGTCCAGGACGCCATGGCCCGGGGCGTGAACGACGCGGTGGTGGACTTCCTCCGGCGGCCGGTGACCTCCGTCCTGGGGGCCTCGAGGGACGCCAACGTGCAGGAAGCCCAGGCCACCCTGGCCGGGTGGGCCGTGGATATGGCCCGGGACCCCGCCACCCGCGGGTTCCTGGTGGAGAAGTTCGAGGCGGCCCTCGACAAGGCGGGGACCCGGACCTGGGGAGAGATCCTGGAGAAGGTGCCGCCCGAAACCCTCGCCCGATGGCTCGTCTCGGCGGCCCGGAGTGACATGGCCCTGAACCTGTTCCGGAGGTGGGCGGAAAGGCTGGTTGGGGTCCTCCTGGAACACCCCCTGGGAACGCCGGCCAACTGGCTCCCCCCGGAAGCCCCGGAACGGATCGAGGAGGCCATCGGAGACCCCCTCTGGGAATGGCTCCAGACCCAGGTGCCCGACGTGGTCCACCGTGTCAACGTGGCCCAGAGGGTGGAAGACAAGGTACGGAGCTACCCCACCCGGAAGATGCATGACCTGGTGAAGCGTGTGACGGATCGTGAGTTGAAGCTCATCGTCCGGTTAGGGTATGTTTTGGGAGCGTTCATCGGCAGCATTCTGGTGCTGATGGACTGGATCTGGACCTGACGGACCGGCCCTTCCCAGGAGGAGGATGACCATGGCACCGATTTCACAGACCTGCAGGGGCGCGACCCTTCCCATCGTTTTGGCCACGCTGGCCGCACTGGGCTCCCTCGCCCTGGCGGGGTGCGCCGGGCCCAGGACCTTCCCCACTCCCCTGGAGACGGCGGAGGGGGATGTCCTCACCTCCCACGACGACATGATGTCCTTCCTGACCCGTCTTCAGAAGGGGACCGGCGCCTTCGCCATGGACACCATCGGCACGTCGGTGGAGGGACGAAGCATCGTGCTCCTGGACTTCACCCGGAGCGGCCGCGGCGAGCCCGCCGGCCAACCCAGGCTCAAGATGCTCATGTTCGCCCAGCAGCACGGCAACGAGCCCTCCGGAATGGAAGCCGCCATCACCCTGGCCCGGGACGTGGCCACCGGTCAGTTTTCCGAGTTCCTGGCTTCGGTGGACTTCTACCTGATCCCCCAAGTCAATCCGGACGGCGCGGAGATGCGCCAGAGGGCCAACGCATTGGGGCTGGACCTCAACCGGGATCACCTGACGTTGTCGACTCCCGAGGTTGCGGCCCTCCATACCGTTTTCAGGAAGCACATGCCGGAGGTGACCCTGGACGTGCACGAGTACGGGCCGGCAGGCTCGGCCTGGGTGAGGGCCGGAATGCACAAGGACTTCGGGCAGCAGATCGACGGCCTCTCGAATCCGAATATGTCCATGGAGCTCCGGAGCTTCGTGTGGGACCGGGTCATTCCCGACCTCAGGGAGAGGCTCGCACCCAGGAACGTCTTTCTCCGGAGATACCTGATCTCCGGCGACCCCGAGGGACGGTCCCGGTACAGCACCACTGCCTTGAATGACGGAAGAAACAGCATGGGGATCTACAACACGCTGTCCTTCCTCATAGAGGGACTCAACGGCCTCACGGTTGAAGAGAACATCCGGGAACGCACCCGCCAGCAACTGGAGACCATGAAAGCCTTCGCTCTCTTCTTCAGCGAGAACGCCGCAGAGGTGAGGGAGCTCGTGGACGGAGAGCGTGCCAAGCTAAGAGGAGAGGCTCTCTCTCCGGAGGTGGCGTTGGTGGCGGACTACGTCAAGGACCCGGACAATCCCAGCGTATCTGTGGGCGTAGTCAACCTCGAGACGGGCCTCCGGGAGACCAGGACGTTCCAGGAGTACTACCCCCTGGTGGAGACGATCCTCTCGGTGCGCCGACCCCTGGGCTACGCCATCCCCTCGCACCTCACGGAGGTCCTTGAGGTGCTGGACCGGCACGAGATCGCCACGGGCTACGTGGAGAGCCCCATGGCCGCCGAGGTGGAAACCTACCGCATCGAGAGGGTGGAGACATCCTGGAGAGAGGATCGGGAGTCCCTGGACGTGGGCGTGACGGTCCGCCGCAGGGAGGTGGTTCTTCCCCATGGTACCGTGGTGGTCTGGAGCGACCAGATGGCGTCCAACCTGGTGGCCGCCCTCCTGGAGCCCCAGTCCCAGTGGGGGCTGGCCCATCTCCCGGAGTTCGCTTCCCTGCTGGCGGTGCGAGGGGAGTACCCCATCAGCCGCATCGTGGGGACGATGGACTGACGGCTCCACCACCGCGAAGGGCGACCCGGGAGACGCACGATCCTCGTGTCAACCCTGCAGCCGCGCCCGCCACGGGCGGCTCGAACCTCAGGCTACTCCTTCTTGGAATCCGGCGAATAGAGGTTGAACCGGCCGGTGGGACCCCTCCGGCGGCGTATGTGGGACGATCGTTCCTCGCTCTTGCGGAGCCATCCCAGGGGTGTGAAGTGGCGCTTGGCCCTCTTCGTCTTCCCCTGCCCCGACAGGGCTCGGTCGATCTCGTGGAAGTCGGGCCGGTACTGGCCTGCAAGGCCCAGGTAGATACCCAGGGCCAGGGCCGCCAACCCTCCCAGGATTTTCAAGAACAACATCATATATCGCTCATTCCGACAGTCGTTTCGGAGAAGGTGCGGCGTCTACTCTTCCCCCACCACGGGCCCGGCCGGGCCGCCGGCCGGGCCTCGACCCTGTTCCCGGTCCTGGTCCTGGCACCCCTCCTCCACCCGCTTCCGGGCCTCCATGAGGTACCCCGGCTCCAGCCTTAGGAGCCCCGAGATCTTCCGCATGAGGTAGTCCTCCCGGCTGGCCAGCTCTCCATCGCAGTAGACAAGGCCCCACATGGCCTCTGCCAGGACCATCTTCTGGCCGAAGGAGTAGTGCTCCGCCACAAGGTTCGTGAAGGTCCACAGGTCCACGGCCTCCTGCCGCTGCTTCTCGGCGAGCTCCATGAGGCTGGCGGCCTGATCCTGGTCCAGCCCGAATTGGTGCCGGATCGCTCCCTCCAGGTGGGCCCGCTCTTCATCCGTGAACTCGTCGTCGGCGTGGGCGAGCTCCAGGAGGAGGGCGCACGCCGCAAGGCGGATGTCGGGCGAGGAGGTCCCGGGATCTTCCTGACCCGGCTCAGCCACTCCCTTCATGAACAGTCGTCTGATGGAATCCACCATTACCGGCGCTCCTCCCTGGTGCTGCCGATCCCAAGAACGATCCCTCTTCCACCGATCGTAACGGCGGCCAACCGGCGCCAAGAGCTCCTGCACCATCTTCTCACCTATCTCCCTGCAAGTCCAGTTCCCCGACTCACGGAACCCCGCCTCTCGAGGGTAGGACGATGGCCAGAAGCGTGAGGTTTGCAGCCCCCACCGCTGCCCACAATACGAGGGGTGCGCCCGAAAGGTTCTGCACCGGATCCTCCCTGAGCCCAGCGTCCAGGCGCAACCCAGCCCCCCAGAGCCCCGGCACCTGGACAGTGAAGGAGGGTAGTTGTAAGGTGGACCAGACGCATTAAGGGGCCCGCCCCGGCGGATCCCAACGGTAATTGACTTGACTGTCCCGGTTGGGGTATTTTGGGAACACGCTCTGGGGATTGTTGGAGAACAATGCGGTACCTTATCCTTCCCGCGCTCTTCGCGACCCTGGGCCTCGGCGCCTTCGCGTTGCCGGCGCCCGCGCAGGTCATCCTCGCGGGCACGGTCCAGGAGGACGAGACTCTTGTGTCCATCACCGGTGCCCGGGTGGAAATCCTCGATCTCAGAAATCGACGGCTTGCCGTCCGATATACCGATGACGAGGGTCGTTTCGAGTTCAGGCTCCCCGCCAGGGAGGGGTACCGCCTCCGTGCATCCCGCCTCGGCTACAGGACCACCACGACTCCCATCCTCTGGACGGAAGGATACGACGACATCCATGTGGACGTGCGCATGGATACCGAGGCGGTCCCTCTGGCTCCGCTGGAAGTGGTGGCCCGGTCCCGTCCCACCACCAGCCCGGTCCTGGAGAGCTTCTACGAACGACAGCGCTCGGGCGTCGGACACTTCTTCACCAGCGCCGACATCGCCACCCGTAAGCCAGGGGTGATCACGGATCTGATCGCCACCCTGCCCGGCGTGCGCCTGGAATCCAGCGGCCGCGGCACCCAGCGTGTGATCTACATGAGCCGTGGCACCCATTTCTGTCCCGCCCACATCTACGTGGATGGGTTCCTGCTTAACCGCCGGGACCTGACCGGGAGAGACACTGGGTTCACCCTCGACGACGCCGTACCTCCCCAGGCGGTGGTGGGAATCGAGGTATACAGGGGGCTCTCTTCCGTACCGGCCGAGTTCCTCAGCCCGGAAGCGTTCTGCGGCGTGGTGGTGGTGTGGACGCGGCGGGGCGGGTAGGACCGGCCTATCGACACCGTCCCGTTGGCTACCGCCACTGCGATTCACCCATTCTCCATCGGGCGCCGACACGCGCAACTGCGGGGCTGGCGCTCCCCTTCGTGGTGATGAGGTACCATCATGCGGGATAGAACCTTCATCCTGAGGATCACCCTACCCTTGCTCCTGGGAGCACCAGCATGTGCGGACCTGAAGGGTCCCGACGATGATCCCAGGCAACCCATCACGAATCCGGCCGAGGTGGAGGCACGGCTCACTGAATCGTGGCTCTATTGGTGGTATCCCACCGCTCACTTCGACGGTGGCGGGCCCTGGCTGAGCACGGCGTCGTTCCAACACAGCACGACTGTGGAAGAACATGCGATGGTGCTGTATTCGAGCATCCCCCGGGAGCCCACGAGGAACCAACCGGCCACCGGTTACGGATACGAACAGATCTCTCTGGCCCACAGTTATTTCTACAGGGCCATCGCCACCGTGAACGATGGATTGCGGGCCATCCTGGTCCACGAATCGGTGGACATGGGCGCGGATGAAGCCAGGGCGGTGGCCTGGGGTCGCTTCGTGCAGGGGTTGGGCTACGGGTACCTTTCCCTCCTCTACGACAAGGGTCCCGTCGTCGACGAGACGACGGATCTCTGGGACCGAGCACCGGAGTACGTGGGTTACGAGGACGTCCTGGAGGCGGCCCTTGGATACCTCTATGACGTCATCGCCGTCGCCGGGGCCAGCACCTTCACCATTCCCGGCTCCTGGATGTATGCGGCGGACGAGCCCATGAGCAGTGCCCGTCTCGCGCAGATCGCAAGCTCCTTCAGGGCCAGGCTCCGGGCGAACGTGGCCCGGACCCCAGAGGAGCGGGAGGCGGTGGATTGGGACCGGGTGCTCGAGGAGGTCAACGCAGGCATCACCAGCTCGTTCGACTACCGAATGACCGGGGCGGACTTGGCCATAAACTACTCCCTGCACCGCATGTTGGGGTGGGGTCAGATGAACTACTTCGTACACGGTATGGCGGACCAGTCCGGGCGGTACCAGGAATGGATGAGCCTTCCGGTGGAGAAGCGGCATCCGAATCTTCCGAGCGGAGCCTTCCTGATCCAGACCCCGGACCTGAGGTTGCCCCAGGGTGCGACGGAAGCGGAGCAAAGAGAACACCCGGGCTCTCGCTTTCAGGTGTTCGCCGCACCGGGTGAGACGTGGGGGCGTCCGGACCACGGCGAATGGCGCTGGTCGTACTACAGGGAGGTACGGGATCCCCACCTCGCCGTCCAGGGCGTCTTGCCGGATCTCAGGGTCCAGGAAATGAACCTCCTGGCCGCAGAGGCCCACTACAGGCTCGGCAATCTGGCTGCGGCCGCAGATCTGATCAACCTGACGCGGGTCCCGGCTGGTCTGAACGCCACGAACGCGGACGGTCTCAACACGAGCTGTGTGCCCAAGCTGCCGGACGGACAGTGCGGCGACCTCTGGGAAATGCTCAAGTGGGAGAAGCGACTGGAGACCGGCATGGACCACGCCATGCTCTCGGCGCCGTGGTTTTTCGACAGCCGCGGCTGGGGAGATCTCCATGAAGGCACCATTCTGCAGCTCCCGGTCCCCTGGGAGACCGCCATGCAGGCCCCCCAGGTGCCGATCCGGAACTTCGGCGGGAGCCTCGACTGGAGCGCCTCCGTCGGCACCTACGGGTACTGAATGAAGGGGGCTTCGGGACCTTGGCCTTGAAAAGGCCGCAGCCGGCCCGCCCCACCCATGCCGTGGCAGGGACGGGTGTGGACGAGCCCGTTGGCCGCAGCGCTCCCCCTCAGCGCCGGGGGAGCGACAGGGTCAGGCCCAGGGTGTACCCCTGGGGCATCGACTCTAGACCGAATTGTACGAAGATCCCCCTCGCGATGCGGAAGAACGCACCCCCCAGAAGGTTGATCTGGGTGTCGGTCCGGTTGGGGTTCTCGATCCAGTAATATCCGACCTCACCCCGCTGCCCGGCCTCGTCCCAGTACCGGGTAAACCCCTCTCGGCGGGAGTGGCCGGCACCGGCGTATAGCCGCAGTTCGTCGGTCACTGCATACAGCAAGGCAACGTTGAACGTGGTCCAGCGCTCTTCGTCGCGGAACCACACATCTCCCAGCGCCTCCGCCTCCGCCCGGGTGAAGGGCAGCAGCACGCCGTCACGGGTCTCGGAGATCGGATCGAACTTGGCGTCCACGTACAGCCCGAGGCCATACAGCCCCGGCAGGAGGAAATGGACGCCCACACCCGTGAACTGACGGGGAGCGTTGGCCACGATGCCGATCCCGTAGCTCATGGAAGGTGCCTGCGCCTCCACGGCACGGGCCGGGAGGAGAAGGGCGAGACCGGCAACACAGAGCATCAAAGTGCGCATCATGGATTACCAAGGGTGAGTGGTGTGGGGTGTCCAGGAGGTGCGGACGCATTACCTGGACAGACAGATCGGTGAACCTGCGGGGGCCCACAGTACACAATGAGGGCTCTGCCCCGGCGTACCCCAGTGGCGCCCGCCGAGCCCACAATACCCCCGGGTCTGTCCGCCTTCTAGCGGTCGGGGGCGGTCAACAGAATGATGGCCCCTGCCACGTGCCGCCCGCCCAGGCCGGGGAGGGATGCGGATGCCGTGGCCCCATCCAGGTAGCGGAGCGAGTAGACCACTTCCCGGGAGAACTGCCGGAGAATGTCGGGACTACCGAGGTACGCCTGGTCCTGGTACACTACAATGTCGCCGGCGCCGCCGAAATTCCGCGGCGCCCGGGCAGTGAGCCAGCGAGGCCGAAGCTGATCCACGACCTCGTACAGGGTCGTGGCCGTGGTAATGGCGTTCAGCTCCTCGTTGGTGATGACGTTGTAGTTGGTCCGGGTACCCTCACCCGTGGTGGCGCACGCCGCAACCACCAGGGTGAGGACGGTCAGTACCGGCACGCGAAGATGTGTGTTGGACATCGAAACACCTGCTGCTGGTTGTGGACACGGGAACGGTTTCGCTGAAGAATGGTACCATTGTCGAGAGACGTCTGTTCCTTCGAATCAGGATGAGCCGGAATCACCGTCTTTTGCCTTGGAGTGCCGAATCCGAAGATGTCGCCGGGCGCCGGATTCCAAGGGAAGACACGTGGAAGAGGAAAGACCATGCGCAGAACAGTGTTCGCATTGCTGGCCGTCTCGCTCCTCTGCGGGGCGTGCATGAGTCCCGTCAGCATCCCTCGACTGCCGGAGGACAGAGAGGACGAGAGGGATGACGAGTCGACGGGCATGAACCGTTCGGTCCAGCTCCCGGAGGGCCTCATCATCCTCGCCTGAGGGCCACCCGCCAGACCGACGGGTGGCCAGAGCGGGCCGGTGCCTCGCGGCACCGGCCCGCTCTTTTTGCCTACCGGGAAGGGCCCCGGGGCGGCCAAGCCGGCCCGCCCCGGAAGCGGTTATCCATCAGTACCCGTACGTCCCCACCGGCGCACCAAACTCCAGGTTGCCGCCGTAGTCGCGGGTCGGGCGGTTCGCAAGCTGAGCCACCAGATCCGGAACGGGAAGCTGCAGGATGGAACCCTGCATGAGGTCGCCCCAGCCACGGCCATTGAAGTACCAGCTCGCGTTGACCAGGCCGTGATTAAAGCCTGCCTCCATCCGCTTCTCCCACTTGAGCATCTCAAACAAGTCGCCGCACTGTCCGTTGGGAAGCTTCGGCACACAGCTCGTGTTGAGGCCGTCGGCGTTCGTGGCGTTCAGCCCCGCAGGGACCCGTGTCTTGTTGATCAGATCTGCGGCCGCGGCCCGGTTGCCGAGCCTGTAATGGGCCTCTGCGGCCAACATATCCAGCTCCGCCGGGGCGATGTCCCACAGAGTGCCCTGGATCCCAAGGAGAGGACTCCGCACATCATGGTAGTAGGACCAGCGCCATTCACCCCGGTCAGGACGTGACCACTGGTCACCGGGCGTTGCCACCATCATCAACCGGACTCCGGGGTTGGCCCGCTGCTCCTCTATGGTCTCGCCCTGCGGGAAACGCAGGTCCGGGGTCTGGACCAGGAAGGGTCCGCTGGGCAGGATCGGGGTACGCTGCTCCACCGGCAGGCCCATCCATTCCTGGTACTGCCCGGACTGGTCCGCCATGCCGTGTACGAAGTAGCTCATCTGCCCCCACCCACGGAGCAGCATGTAGTAGAGCGACCAGTTCGATCTGAAACCCACCCGGGTGGTGGTGTATGCCAGCGGGTCACCGGCCTGCGCATCGGCGAGGACGGCGTTCCAGTTCACAGCCGCCCGCTCCTCCGGGGTCCGGGCCAGGTTGGCACGGAGCCGGGCCTTGAACGAACGGATGTACCTGGCGAACTGGGTGCTGGTCATGGACTCGGTGGTGAGCCAGATCCACGTATCGGGCACGGTGAACGCGTTGGTCGAAGCGATGGCATGGGCCTCATCCAGGTACTCCAGGGATCTGGCCATGAGCTCCTGGTAACCGACGAACTCGGGCGTCTGCTCCAGGTCCGTGGTCTCATCGACGAGGGGACCCTCATCGTACAGGAGGGCCAGATACCCGTACGCGAGGCCCTGGACGAAGCGGCCCCACGCAACCGCCCGTGCTTCATCTGCCCCCAGGTCCACCGTCTTGTCCACCAAGATGGCTCGGAGCCCGTCGTTCACGGCCGCGATGGCCCGGTTCCAAGCAGTATAGGCCCAGGAGATTTCGGTATAAAAGCCGAAGGCCGTGCTGTTGGTGGTGGGCACCCGCGGGATCTGGGAAAAGTGCACCATACCGAAGTTGGCCGGATAGGCGCTGTGCTGGAAGGCCACATTGCTCAGCCAGGGGCCGGGGCCGCTCCAGTATGTGGGCTGCCACCAGCTGATCCAGGCGCCGGAGATCAGCGCCTCCACGTCACCCGGATTCGCCAGCGCTCGGGCGGCGTCCGGGGCGTTCAAGTTTTCCACGGCAAGGTCGCCACACGCCGATGTCCCGAAGAGCATCGTGGCGGCGACTGCCAGGACAGATAGCTTTCTCATTTCCTCGGCGCTCCTATCTAGAAGTTCAGCTCGAGGCTGAACGTGAAGGTCCTGAAGTTCGGGTAGTTGTAGCCATCCACCCGGGCGAGCGTGGCCGAACCTGTGGCTCCGCCGCCGCGGCCCACCTCGGGGTCGTAGCCGTCGTAGCCGCTCCAGGTGAAGAGGTTGCGTCCGATGGCGCTCAGCGTCACCCCGTCGAAGTAGGCAAAGCCTGGTACGCGGGCCAGGGTCGCGCCGTCGATGCGGTACCGAACGGCAAACTCCCGGAGCTTCACGAAGCTCCCGTCTTCCACGAAGCGCGAGTTGATCCCCAACCCGCTTACGCTGTAGAGCGCAGAGTAATAGCCCAGTGGCTTCTGCTTGCTCTCCGGCACGCCGGACTGGTCCATGATGCCGGCGTAGTTCTCGAACACCGCCCACATGAGGGGTTGGTTGAACACGTCGAAGCCCTGCACGGCATCGATGAGACCGTATACCGAGAACCCGCGCCAGTTGATGGTGCTGGACAGGCTCATGCTGTAGTCGGGAGTGGTGGTGCCCACCGGGCAGAAGTCGGTCTCTTCTCCCGTGACGCGGTCGATGCACAAGCCTTTGAAGGGTGTACCCCAGTTGACCGTGCCGATGCCGGGTATCTCGGGACCCGTCGAGCCCCACCAATGGCCACCACCGGGCTTCGTCTCCCAGCCGTTGTTGTAATGGCCGGCGTCGCCTACCCAGACCAGCAAGCCTTCGTCGTTGACCATGAAGCCGTCGCAGCTCACGCCCGCCGGCAGATGTGCGCAGCTCGTGGCGACCTTGGTGCCGTAGAATGTGCCCAGGGCCTCGCCTTCACGGATGTAGAACACGTCGCCCATGGCCTGGCCGCCCACGCCGGTAACGTAGGCCGGACGGTTGAGAAACGTGATCTCGTGGCGGGTCCGGTCGAAGAGGAGCCGGGCCGACCAGCTGAAGTCGGGCCTGGTGACGAGACGGGCATTGAACGACATCTCCCAGGTGTTGCTCTCCAGGGTGCCTGCGTTCTGCCACTGGGAGCTGAACCCGAAGTACGGCGGAAGCGGAACGCTCAGGATCTGGTCTGTGGTCTCTGTGGTGGCATAGTTCACCGTGAGGTCGAAGCGATCGAGGAACATGGCCTCGATGCCCACCTCGTGCTCCGTGGAGAACTCGGGCTTCAGGTCCCGGTTACCCAGTGTGATGGGGGAGACCCGTCCCGCCGCTACGCTGTAGGTCTCGTACTGGGCGGCCCAGGACGGACGGCCGCCGGCCGTGCCCAGGGAGTAGCGCAGCTTGAACTCGTCCAGCCCCCGGATGTTCAGCCACGGCTCTTCCGAGATGCGCCAGGCGCCGGCGATGCGGTAGTACCACTGCCTCCGCTCGTCCCGGCCGAACAGGGAGCTCCCGTCGTTGCGGACCAACGCATCGATGATGTACCGCTCCATCAGGTCGAAGTTCGTGATGGCGAAGAAGCCGTCGGAACGGACCGGTTGAATGCCGGAGCTGGCGCCAATCTGGTCTGCCGGGATGTTGCCGAAGTGCGGCACGCCACCGACCACGAAATCCCGCCCGCTGGCAGTGGTCCAGGTGTAGTCTTCCTGCTCCCACAGGTAGCGGAACTGTGTACGGTTGCTGCCCCAGTCACCCAGCACGGTGCGGAAGGTACCCGTCACGCTGGAGTTGAAGCCTTCCGTGAGCGAGTGGCTCCGATAGAGGTCACCCCCCGCAAAAGTCTCCCGGATATCCCGGTAGCCCAGGGGGTAGTAGTCCTCGGTCGAGTAATCCAACCGGTCGTAGCTGGCGTTGGCATCCAGGTGGAACCAGGTGGTGGGGCGCCACCGCAGGTTCGCACTGCCCAGGAAGCGACCCCGCATGAGCTCGTACTCCCGGTTGTACATCTGGTAGAGAGGGTTGTCGTTCTCGGCAAAGGGGTCCGGCCGGATGATGAGCCGGTTTAAGCGGTCCTCGGGGGTCAGGGTGCAGTCAGCGGTGGGATCGTCGATGCAGGCCCGGAGGTTCACACCTGCAGGCATGCGGGTAAGTCTGAAGATGGGGTTACCCTGGCTCTCCGGCAGGTGATCCTGCGCGGAGGTGCTGTAGAAGGCGCTACCCGAAAGGGTCAGGGCCGGGTTAACCGACTGGTCCAGGTTGAGGCGGAAGTTGTGTCGGCGGAACCCTTCCTGCCCCGGCATGACCCCCCGGTCATGGAGGTGGCTGTAGGACACATGGTAGTTCGTGGCGCCCGAACGGCCCTCGGCAGCCATGTAATGCTGCTGGAACAGGCCGGCGGTGTAGAACTCGCCCACCTGGTCGTACGTCACGCCAGGCCACTGCTGGGACATGATGGTGTTCCAGTTGCTCGCCCTGTCGCCCGGCAAAGCCCGCTGACCGGCCAGGCTCACGTTGCCGCACTGGAGCCAGTCGCAGGGGTTGCCCTCAGGGTCGATGAACCTGCTGCCGTCCGCCGTCATGGCGAAGGGATGGGTGGAGGTCAGGTTGAACCTTCCCGGCAGCTGCTGTGTCCCCATTTCGCTGCGGGCCGTGTAGCGAACCATGTCCTCCCGGATCCCACGCCCCCGCCGCGTCGTGACCTGGATGACGCCGGCGGCCGCACGGGAGCCGTACAGCGACGCCGCCGACGCTCCCTTCACCACCTCGATGCTCTCGATGTCAAGAGCGTCGATGTCCACCATGCTGGAGGACAGGATCACCCCGTCGACGATCCAGAGGGGCTCCTGATTGCGGCCGCCCGCGTTGATGCTGGTGGGGCCGCGAAGCATGACCGCAGCCGCAGCGCCGGGGCGGCCGCTGCCCTGCACCACCGTGGCACCGGCGACCTTGCCCTGGATGATGCTACCCGCCATGGTCGTTGGGACCGGCAGATCTTCGATCCAGAGCTGGTCCACCGTGATGGGGAGCTTCTCGCGGGCGGTTGCTTCCGCCACGCCCGTAACCACGATCCCGCGAAGAGCCACCACCTCCTGTTGAAGCTGGACGTTGAGGGTAACGATCGCACCGGCCGCCACCGTGGCCGCACGCTCCAGGGCGGCGAAGCCGAGACGCTCGAAGCGAATCTGATGCGTGCCCGCCGGAACATTATCGAGCCTGTACCTGCCCTGGCCGTCCGAAAGGGTGCCAAGTCCGGTACCCACGACCGATATCTGAACACCAGCAAGGGGCTGGCCCACAGCGTCGGTCACGGTGCCCTGAATGGTTCCAGGCTGTTGCGCGGCGAGTATCGCCGGCGCAACGGCTATCGCGAGCATCGCGAGTAGCCAACGTACATTTCCCATTACCAGAGTCTCCTTGGTGTTCGAGGTTGAGGTTGTGGAGGAGCGCTGCATATGCAGCCCAAATGCCCTCCTGTCACGTCCCAGTGCGGACGGGTGGGCCGACGATGCCAACGAACCTCCTCTTTCACGGGGGAACCCAACGGCTGCGTTGGATTCGAGAAACAACAGACAAGAATTGAAGTGAGCTGCAACCTCCTTTCTTGGAAGAACAGGCACTCCGACCAACCTGCCAGCTTCCCGTTGAGTCGGGGACATCGGTTGGCCGCCCCGGACAACGGAAGAGTCGATCAAGGCATGCCGACGGGAGGCC
>PXFI01000288.1 GCA_003564295.1 Gemmatimonadota bacterium
CCCCCCATTAGCTTCTCGTTCCGAAGCCCGTCATTCGTCGCATGCTCGGACCTCCATCCTCGCAATTCACCCATGACAGAGAGTGAGGAGCCCAAAAGAGGTGTTTCTTCCAGACCCTAACAGGCGAAGGACTCCGGCCCCATATCCCCATCGGCCTTGAGGACGCCCGCCGGCTAGCCACTCGCTTTGTCACATACTAACATGAACCCGGCGTATTCATGACGCTGAGGAGATTTAGCGAAGGGGGTTGGAGTGGAAGCCCGGAGACCTGTGGAGGGGTTGGCAGGCAGCGATGGACACGGGCCCCCCTACCCCCCGGGGGGATGAGGGGACCGATGGAGGTGATTGCCCGCCTTGGAGTCACGCACGGGAAGGCAGGGCATGGGAGAGAGGAGAGCCCCGAGGGTTGGGCCAGGCGTGGAGGCGCCGCCAGAAGGTCTGCCAGAGGCGGGCGCGAGCGCTTGCGATGACGAGGGTGACGCCGCGTTTGCCGAGGAGGACGCGGGCGGCGGTCTTGAGAAGGAAGGAGCGGAAGCGCCGGCGGCTCATCCGGCTCTTCCCCTCGGTGTGGAGGAGCTCGGCCCCCACAGCCATGAGGTTGGCCGAGATGAGGGAGAGGAGAAGCTCGGCCTCGTTGGTGGCGAAGGCGTCGTGGGGCACGGGAGGCCCGTGGACGACGCGGTCCCGGTACTGGCTCTTGGGGCGTGGGGCGGAGGAGAGGGAAGGAGGGATGGCTTGGTGGCAGTCACCGAAGTCGGCCTCGGCCGTGCCGCGCTGGCGGTAGCGGTGGAGCAGGGCCTGGGCGCTTTCCTCTTCCACCGAGGCACTGGTGAGGAGGAAGAAGTAGTCGAGGAAGAGGTGCTGCTGCTCGTCGGGACGCTCCACCACGACCAGGACGACGCGGCGGGTACGCGTCCACGACTTGGCCCGATAGGAAAGCTCATGAAGCCAGGTTCGGCCCTCGGCCGGCGGACGTCCGGGTGGACGGCGGAGGAAGGGCTGGGCGATCCGGTTCAGGGTCCGGTTCGAGCGGAGCCGGAAGACGTAGGGGACCGCTTCCTCCTCAAGGGCCTTGAGGAGGGTCGGGTCGGGGAATCCGGCATCGGCCCGGAGCCAGACGCGAGGAATGAAGCCCTGGAGCCAGCGAAGGAGGGGCAGGACGAAATCGAGCCCGCCGTCGGCGGTGTGCACGTTGCCGGGGCGAAGCCTCGCCCCGAGAAAGAAGCGCCCCAGCACGCTGGCCACCAGGGGATGGTAGCAGCGCGTCCGGTAATGGCCGTTGTAGGCGCTCCCGGGCTGATGGCCATGGACCTCGTAGGGCAGCGAGTCCAGGTCCAGGGTGATCTCCCGGCGTCCGGTGGCGAGCAGGGGCTTTGGCATCTCGCGAAGGATGAGACCGAGGCCGCGCCGGTTGTCCTCGCTGCCAAGCACCCTCATGAGCCTGGAGAGCGTCGGTTGCGAGCACAGTCCGTCCGGGACACGGCCCCGGGGGCTCCGGAGGGGGCCATCGCCCCGCCGCTGCGAGACTGCAAGGCGAAACGCGGGGTCGTCCCGGAGAAGGGAGACGTCGTTCTGGTCCTCCCACCCCTGGGCCAGCGCCAGAATGCGTGTCCGAACCAGCTCCACGAAGGGATGCCGGGTCCGGGAAGAATCGCGTGGGTCCTCCAGGTGTCGCCGCACCAGCCTGGACAGCCCCAGTCGCTCCGAGAGCTCCCTCGGGAGCACCACCCCAGCATCCGCCGTGAGCCGCTCGGGCCGAGCCTCCACCCGGACCGACTTGTTGCAATCCAACCGAAACAGCGTACCTTGAACTTCACCCATGGCGTGTTTTCCGGCTCCGTGATGAAGGTGTGGTCTCGACACCCCCATCTTATTGCGGCGTAGGAAGATGCGCCATGGGCTTTTTGCATTACAACTATGCCCCCTCTATCTCTCTCGTGAATAAGCCGGGCTCACATCACATTCACCTGGCCCTCTCACCGTGGATAAAAATGAGCCGAGTCAGGTCTGACGCCTCAGTCCGTATTGAACGGAAGGGCACCCGGACACGAACTGACATCCGAGCGCCCGTTCCGCAGAGGCCAGAATCTCTCATCTTGGGTCAGTCCCGAACCATCAGCCGGAAATGACCAATCCGAATCGTTTGGTCGTGTGGCACCGCATTGCCCCCTCCACCCCAAGTCATACCGTACTGTAC
The DNA here is from genome assembly GCA_003564295.1 of Gemmatimonadota bacterium. Taxonomy (GTDB): domain Bacteria; phylum Gemmatimonadota; class Gemmatimonadetes; order Longimicrobiales; family Gaopeijiaceae; genus PXFI01. The sequence goes on from PXFI01000288.1 coordinate 2,198, forward strand.
CTGACCCCATCCAGAATCTTGAGTGATTCCGAAGTCCACTCCCTCATAGTCAGTCACCAGAACCCCGTCAATCCACATGCGGACGGCTCCATCCGCAACACCGGGCGTGTTCATCCGAAAGTAGAACTCCCGACGGATCCATTGGCCGCGCTCGTGCGCGGGGGGTTCACTTACATTGAAGGGAAACACCTCATCTCTGATCAAAGGATCGGGTGCAGATATGGCACCGCCCGTCCTAGAACTAATCCGCATGTTCGGCGGGGATCCACCCATCTCAGGTTGAAAACCATGACCGCCACCTCCCATGATTATCCAGCCACTTTGGTGAGGAAGCTGAAACAGAAGCATCTTGATTCCCAGACGGTGCCAGGAAAAATCCTGTGAAAATTTCACGTAGTCCCCGATGAAGACCTCTCTCTGGGTCGGGGCCTGAGTTGCGACCCGGCCAGGCGTTGTCCCATCTGGCATTCCCTCGGGGAAGAAGACTTCGGCGACAACGCCTGACCCATCAGGTGCGGTAGGATCGGGGACTCCCAAACGGAACTCGCCTTCACGCCGCAGCGCCGAGGCCCAGGTGACCCCAGTGTTGTCGGTCAAGGAGTGCCACTCCTGCTCCCGGAAGACCCGCCAGCCTTCGGGCTGGTTCGGATAAAGCTCATCGCCGCTTCCAACCCAGTCATTGTTGTCGGAGGTGACCGTTACCTGAGCGGTCGCGGAGAAGTCGCCCAGCCTGGCGCGAATGGTAGCCGACCCCTCAGCCAGTGCGGAGAACCGCCCGTCGCCCCTGTCTGCAACGACACTTGGCGCCTCACTCTCCCAAGAGAAGCTTCCGCCGTCCATTGTGTTCCCGTTTGCATCCTGCGCTCGCGCCGTGAACTGGACCTCTTGCCCGATTTCTACCGACTGGCTTCCTGGGTTCACTTGGATCGAGCTGACCTCTTGTACTACGGCCACCGGAACCTCTGCCCCGCCACAGCACGCCGCCGCAACCGAGATCAAGACAGACCCCACCGCATGTGCCGTCACACGACCTGCCGAGTTGACCGTAGCCACATTACCATCCGAGCTGCTCCAAGAGACCTCAGGAGTGGAGAGCGGGTTTCCGTTCCCATCCTCTGCCGACACGCTTAGTTGTACGGTACCACCAAGGGCTGTGATGGTGCCACCTTCGGCCGGCGTGATCCTCAACGTACCAGAGCCTTCCTCCGGATCGGAGGGATCATCCTCCGGCTCAGGCTGTTCGTCCTCAGAGGACTCCAAGACAGCCGACGCCACGTTCGAAAGCGGGCCGAAAACCCGGTTCCCATCCTCACCCACGCGCCATCCCACGATGCGGAAGTCCAATTCACTTCCGGCCTCAAGCCCGGTGACCGAGCACTCGAAGGCACCACCCACGGCTTGACCATTGATGGGCTCCTGGCAGCTTCCCTCGCGGGCAGGCGTGGCCACTCCCCAGTTATGCATCGGCGTAACGTGGTATCGGACCTGGTAGATCGCCGGGTTGCCGGTCCCGTCATTGATTTCGGTGAAACGTAAGGTGGCAGAAGTCTCGGTGACTGACACGACCTCGAGATCGGTTACCTGCCCTGGATCCTGAACTTCAGGCTCAGGCTCCGGCTCAGGCTCGGGTTCCGGCTCAGGCTCCGGCTCGGGTGCTGGCGGTACCGGAACACGAAGCAGTGAGGTTCCCTCGATCCCCGAAAAGCGCCCCCGGATCGTTGCTTCCCCGGCGGCGTTCGCCTCTGCCCGGCCTGACGCCGACACGACAGCCACAGACGTCTTCGAACTGGTCCATTCCACCTCACCATTGGTTTCAATCGCATTGCCAAACCGATCGCTCACCGCTACCGAGAATTGCTGCGCCTCGCCGATTTCCAGAGTGACCTCAGCCGGGGTAATCACGAGCTGATCTGGGTCCGCCGGACTCGCGAGGGCCATGATGGTCAATTCCACACCGGCCACACCATCAATCCGGA
>PXFI01000361.1 GCA_003564295.1 Gemmatimonadota bacterium
CACGGCGCACTGGGCCAGGACCCGGAGGTCCGGAAGCCTCTCCAGCTCCGCCTCGCCGATGCGCCGCTGGAGGATGGAGACCATGGCCACGAAGTCCCCGCCGGGGATGGGCTCCTCGGCCGGTACCCAGACCACCTCATGGCCGGGGATGGGGTCCTCCGGAAGGAGGTCCTTCAACTCGGCGGCCACGATGACCCTGGGCAGGGCGTCGCCCCTCACGGAGTCAGATCGATTCGACACGGTCGCTCCCCTCCCCTTCGGCTTCTCGTCATATGTGGAGTCATTCTTCCCCCGGTTCGGATGGCCTCATACTTCCCCTACTCCGCCACGGTGGTTCGGATGGCCCCATGCTTCCCTCCCGCCGCCACGGCGGTCCGGACGGCCTCATCCTCCCCCTCCTCCGCCATGGCGGTCCGGCCGCCGCCACCGCACGGGCGCCGGAGGTTCGGGCTTCAGCTCCACGCCCTCCGTCCGCAGGAGGCGGAGAGCCTCTTGCACGGCCCTTTCGAGCTGGGGATCCCGCCCTTCGCTCACAGGCCGGGGATCGTTGCGGACCTCGATGTCCGGGGCCACCCCTTCTCCCTCCACGGCCCACTCCCCGTCCACATCGAAGAAGCCACCCCGGGGGGCCACGAACCCTCCTCCGTCCAGTAGGGGCGGCGTGTCCCAGGTTCCCACCAACCCTCCCCAGGTACGGGTGCCCACCAGGGGCCCGATCCCCTTGAACCGGAAGAGGTAGGGAAGCAGGTCGCCCCCGGACCCCGCCCGCTCGTTGATGATCATGACTTTGGGACCCCAGAGGCCCGCCATGGGCTGGGTGAAGGGCCGCCGGTCCCCGGCCCGGGAGTTGAAGTAGCCCGTGAGCTCCCTGGCCAGGATGTCCACGATGTAGTCGGCCGCCGAGCCGCCCCCGTTGTTCCGCTCGTCGATTACGGCCCCCTCACGGTCCTGCTGGGCGAAATACATCCGGTTGAAATACTGATAGCCGCCCTGGCCCGTGTTGGGGAGCCAGACGTAGGCCAGGCGGCCTTCGCTCATCTCGTCCACCTTCCTCTGGTTGCCGGCCACCCAGGCCCAGGTCCGGAGTTGCCCCTCGCTGGCCATGGGCCGCACAACCACGTCTCTGGCCCCCTCCAGGCCCGGGCGGTCGTTCACCCTCACGGTGATGGTCCGCCCCGCCGTGCCCTCCAGGAGCATGAAGGGGTTGGCGGGAGCCCGGAGCTCCCTGCCGTCGATCCCAACCAGGTAATGCCCCTCCTCCACGTTCATCCCGGGCATGGCCAGGGGACCCATGAGCCCGGGGGTCCAGTCCTCCCCGGTGTAGATCCGGGCGATGCGGTAGAACCCGTCCACCTCCTCCAGGTCCACCCCCAGAAGGCCCGTGCGGGGGTTGTCCAGGTCCGGGTAATCCCCCCCCCGGACGTAGGAATGTCCCACCGAGACTTCCCCGGAAAGGATCTCCAGGAGGTGGTGGAAGTCGGAGCGGTGGTTCACCTCCGGGAGCCATGCCGAGTACCACTCCCAGACCTCGTCCCAGGGTGCACCATGGATGTTGTCCACGTAGAGGAAGTCTCTCATGAACCGCCATCCCTCCCGGAGCATCTGGGGGTACTCGGCCCTGGGATCCACCTGGATCCTCATGCCGGCGGTGTTGAGCCGCTCGCCTCCGTCCCTGGGCGGGGCGGCCCCGGCGTCAGCCACGCTCCAGGTGCTCCCAATCCTCACCAGGAGCTTCCTCCGGTCATGGGAAGCCGTCACGGACACGACCCCCGTGAGAAACTCCTGGGCCTCCTTGTCCGCCAGGGTGTAGCGGTGAAGGGTCACCCCCGGGCCCCGGGGAGGAGATTCCGCCACGAAGACCCTTCCTTCGGGGCCCTCCACCAAGGCGACGTAGTTCCTGATGGGAAGATTGGGGGCATCCACGATGCGCCGGGCCATGCCCTGGAAGTCGATGACCACTTCGGGTGGCGTGGAACCGGAGGTGGCCTGCTGGGCCGAGCCGGCAGCTTGCGGACCCGTGCCCGCCGAAACCGGCGCCCTTCCCACGCCGGCTGGCCCGCTGCCCGCCGAAATCGGCGCCCTTCCCACGCCGGCTGGCCCGCTGCCGCCCTGGGCATCTCCCGAGGCCACCGGCTCCTCGTCGCTCTTGGGCAGGAAGGGGGAAGGTTCGTCGGCCTTCAGGATGGCCACGTAGAGGGCACGGGTCACGGGCCGGTCGTAGGAGCTCATGTCCAGCCAGCCGGTGTTCAGTCCGTAGTCGGTGGAGGCCAGGAAGTAGAGGTACTTCCCGGAAGCGTCCCACACGGGGGTGATGGCGTCGGCCATGCCGTCGGTGAACTGGCGGGTCTCGCCCGTCCGGGTATCGTGCACGAAGATGGCCCGTAGCTGGCTGTCCAAGCGGCGGGCATAGGCGATCCACCGGGAGTCCGGGGACCATACCGGGTTCATGGTCCGCTGCGGGTGGGCGAACCGGTCCGTGTCCACGTGGGTCAAGACCTCCGTCTCCAGGTCCAACACCAGGAGCCGGTAATCCGTGTCGGTGAAGGCCAGGCGGCTACCGTCGGGGGACCATGCCGGTACGAAGAAGTAGGTGGGGTTCGGAATCTTGATGCGGCGGGGGTTGCCTCCGTCCTGGTCCGCCACCACCAGCCCGTACTCCCCTCCTTCGTCGTTGAACCAGGCGATCTTCTGCCCATCGGGGGACCACACGGCGTGCCGGTCCGCCACGCCCGGGCTCCGGGTGATGTTGCGCCAGCTCCCCTCGTCCACCGGCACCGTGAAGAGGTCTCCCCGGTACTCGAACAGGGCCCGCTGCCCGGTGGGGGAGAGACGGGCATCCCGGAGTCCCGTGGCCGGGATGTCGTGCCAGCGGGGCATGGCCCAGGTCATGTCCCCGGCAACGGTGATCTCGAGCTGTCGCGTCACACCCGTGGCGGGGGTGAGCTCATGGAGGTAGCCGGCCTGCTCGTAGATCACCACCCCGTGGCCGGCCCCCAGGCTCTTGACGTCGAAGTCGGCGTGGAAGGTGAGCTGCTTCTCTTCACTGGTCCCGGGGTCCCAGGACCAGATGTTGGCCGCCCAATCCCTTTCGGATATGTAATAGACCACACCGTCCATCCAGACGGGGCTCATGTGACGCTCCCCCTCCCAGGGGGTGGTGATCCGTTCCAGGCTCTCCAGGTCCACCACCGAGATGGGCTGGGCCTGGCCGCCCCGGTAGTTCCGCCACTCGGGATCCCAGAACCCCACTTCCTGGTAGGCCACGAATCGGCCGTCGGCAGAGAGGTCGCCGTTGTCGGCCTGGTTGATGGGAAGGGCCTTCGGGAGGCCTCCCTCCAGGGGCACCTTGTAGAGCTTGCCTACGGCCGTGGGATGCCCTTCCCGACCGGACTGGAAGACGACGTGCCTGCCGTCGGGCGTCCATCCCATAGTGACGTCGGCGCCGGGGTGCCAGGTGAGACGCCTGGGATCGCCCCCGCTGGCCGGGATCACGTACACGTCCCGGCTGCCTGCGTACTGCCCGGTGAAGGCGATCCACCGGCCGTCAGGAGAAAACCGGGGCGACAACTCGGCCCCCCGCCCGCTGGTGAGGCGGGCCGCTTCTCCACCTCCCCTGGGCACGCTCCAGATGTCATTGGCGTGGACGAAGGCGATGTGGGTAGAGCTGACAGTGGGCGACCGAAGCATCCGGGTGCCCTGGGCCGCTGCCGGGGAGCCGGCCAGGAAGACCCCTGCGGCAACGAGCAGAAGGCACAAAACAAGGATGGGCCCGGATGCCGGAAGGCCGGCAGGCACGATGCGGGCCACACCCGCGGGCACGGCGCGGGCCAGGCCGACAGTCACGGCGCGGGCCAGGCCGGCAGTCACGGCGCGGACTGGGCCGGCAGTCACGGCGCGGACTGGGCCGGCGTAAAGATGGTTGACGGCCAGGCGGCGGGTGGCCCGGGCATTCGCAGCGTGTGATGGCGTGTGAGGCATGTCGAGCTCTCGGTTGAAGGAACCTGATTCTGAAACAATCTGGACACGGTCGAGGCCCCGAAAAAGGGGGGACCACTTGCAGGTCCGGGACCTCTCGCCTTATGGTGACTGAACACAGACACGAGCCGGTCGGAGACGGGCGCCGGAAAGGAGGTCAGGATGGACGACGTGAGCCCTCGCACCCTCCAGGTCCG
>PXFI01000211.1 GCA_003564295.1 Gemmatimonadota bacterium
AGAATAATCCCTGCACCCTCCATCCTTCAAACCGGCTTCTCTGGGGCTACTGGAGGACCGTGGAGTTGCCCACCCTCCCGTCGGCGATCCGCGGACGACGAAACGCCACAACTGGGCACTTTGGATCAAACCCCGGGAAATGGGGAGCCGTGGGCCATGCCTAAGCGGGTTCCGTCGTCCTGCTCTTCTCTTTCAGCACCGGGGTGAAGAGGATCCCGTGGATCCCTGCGGGCGTGTAGGGATTGCCCTGAATGACGAAGTTCTCGTTCACGTCGAAGTCCACGGTGATGATGATGAGCGTGCCATTTTCAGCCTCGATGGGCTCCTTGAGGTGGACTTTGATTCCCGTCTGGGCCCCGCTGGGAATGAACAACGGCCTCCAGTCTCCTCCATTCCTGAACTCGTAAGGCTCCTTGAGCCATACCTCGGCCGAGCTCACCACCAGCCTCAATTGGCCGTACTCACCCGGCTCCACGTCCACCCGGTCGGTGAGGTCCGTGGTGATGCCGTCCCGGAGCTCAAGGAGGTCATAACACAAATGATCATCCGGGTCCGGTTCATCGAAGAGATACACCCAGTTCGGGCCCTTCTCGACCCCTTCGTTCTCCTCCCGGTCCTTGCCGGGAACCAGGTAGACACTGGAAAAGCAGACCCACGTTGCCTCGAGGTAGTCGGTGGGGGCATCCGTCAACAGGATCTGGACCTGGGCTGGACCTGCACTGGGTCCGGTTGCGTCGTCGCAGGCCAGGGGCAGAAGGAGGGCCGTCAGGGCCAGAACCGGAGTCCATCGCAGTATCTTCATTTCGCAAACCTCTTCCTGAGTTGGTACGTTCAAGCAAGGAGTGGGGCGGCCACGGTCTGCCCTTAACACTCTGGAATTCCCGAAATGGTCACATGCGGCCGGGTCAGGTCGCCGAAATCACCAGAAGCTCCGCAGACGAGATGGGGCAAGGCAAGGAGTGGGAACCGGTTCTCAATATGGGTCTCCTATCAAGAGTCGAAGATCCGGCGCTGCTCCTGCCGGAACGCCGAGCCCACGAACCTCACGAAGATGAACCCTGCTTGACAGAGGTTGGTGATCAAAGCGGTGACGTAGAGGGCGGAAGCACTTCCGAAGGGGATACCCAGAACCACGGCAAGAAGAATCAGCTGCTCCACCGCCTCCAGGGAGGTCACGAGGGCCACAGCCAGGCGATCCGGTGGGAAGGTCCCCCGCACCGGCTTGTAGGCCCCGATGAAGGACACGATGACGCCGTTGTCCAGGATCAGGAAGAGCAGGGCGGCCAACCGCCAGGTCAGGCCAGGGTCCAGGCCGTACCCGGCGAGACCAACGGGAATAAGGGCCGCCGCCACTCCCGTAACGCTGCTGGCAATCACGAGCCGGAGCCGGAGCAGATCGTGAACCGCTTCGGTGGGTCGGCCATAGCCCCTCCGGATCACGGTCACCAGCGCGGCAAACCCCGTAAACACAGCGTGGATCTCGGCCATGGCCAAGAGGGTATCGGTGTCTTCTAGCATCGGTTCCTCTCCGAGACAAGCGATATTACGGCCCAGTGGGACTCCCGTCGGGTCAGCCTGCCATTACCACGACAGACGCACAGGGGACCATGGTGAAGGGCAGCCTCAGAGCGGGAAGTCGGGCCACTCTGAGAGAGGGGTCGAGGACTCCACCACGTGCATACCTGCTTCCCGGAACTTGCCCAGGGCCGCCTCTGCCTGATCGGTGAAGTCAAAGAGGAACGCGCCGGGCCGCGCAAGGTCCGGAACGGCCACCGCCGACATACAGTCCCTGAGGAGGTAGACCTTCCGGGCCAGCTCCTCCGGAATCACGGTGAGGAGGTCCTCGATGGTGCTCTTCACACAGTGGCTCGCAGCCTGGCCCGCCACGATCACGGCGTCCGCCGCGAGCAGGTCCGCAAGGAAGGCCTCATTTCGCTGGGCCAGCGTCCTCCCGTCGAAGGTGGTGGTCACCTCCGGCCCCAGCACAGAGTAGTATTCCGTGAGGGGGGTGTCCCCCTTGGACACTATGGGGGCAGGCGTCTCCCGGACATACGCGTGGAACATGCGGGCCTCCTGGATCACCCCTGCCAGATCATACCCGGCGCTGCCCAGGAGACAGTGAGGCGGCCAGAGGTAGAGCTTGTACTTCCCCTTCCGCTCCAGCTCCTCGCAGTAGTACTCCGTCTGACGAAGCAACCAATCGTAGTCGCCGTTGGACAGCCAGCCCGCCAGGGCCGGGTTCGGACGCAGCCGCCCCTCCCGGATGTCCGCCGCCTCCCCCTCCTGGTTCGGTGCGGGCACCGTCCCGTCCTCTTGGAGCCAGAAGGAAGGGGAGAAGATCTGATGCGGGGCATGCGTGTCCAGAGTGGATGTGATGCGGGAGATGGCCCCCATGTTCCGGTAGATGAACCTGGCTGTACGGTCGTTGTCGTGGATCGCACCCGATCCGCTCCGGCCGGCAACGAACAGCGTCCCTTCCGGAAAACAGAAGTCCTTTTGAGCATCGATGAGCAGGAGGTCCACGCGAGGACGGTCCTCCAGCCCGGGGGAGAGCCCGTGCCGGCGGCGCCAGCCGATAGCTGCCTCCAACAGGGTCGCATGATCCGGACCGAAGTGCCAGTCGGACGCATGCTCCGCCCGGTAGAAGTCCGGAACCGGGAGCTCCTGACGCCGATTGCTGGCCTTTGTCATGGTGTTTTCCTCCGAGAACCTCCCTCGGCGATGGACGCCAGAGGGCGTCCCTTCAGGGCTCGGAAGATGACTTCGGCCCCGCCGGATGGCAAACGCGCTCCGGTCGGCGGAGCTCCGCCGCGCCCTTTCAAGCTCACCTGCTCGGAATCGGGCCCTCGAAGGCCGGCGCCTCGGCCATGACCGCCAGCTCGGCCAGGACCCTCATAGCCAGCTCCCCGATCCGCACCATTCCGGGGAAGTTGATGAGCTCCACCACGTCGAAGGGAGTATGGTACTCCGGGTGCAGCCGAGTGAAGAACCATACCCACGGAATGCCAACCTGCCAGAAGCAGGCGTGGTCGGTGCTCCGGGGGGAGCTGGGCCGGGGAAGGAGGACGTCCAGTCCCCAGATGTCGGCGTCCGGCACCAGGGCGTCCCACACCGGCGAGGTCTCTCCGCCCCAGACCACCAGGGTATCACCCCTGAGGCGCCCCACCATATCGAAGTTCAGAAGGGCCCCGGTCTTGCCCAGGGGGACCTTCGGCGCCTCGAAAACGTAGTGGCAAGATCCCAGGAGCCCTTCCTCCTCCGCCCCCCAGAAACCAAACAGGATGGAGCGCCGGGGTGCCGGGACTTCTCCCCCCCTCTTCGTGGCAAGGGAGAACACCCGGGCCATCTCCAGGACCATGGCGGTGCCGCTGGCGTTGTCGTCGGCCCCGTTGTTCGGCCCCTGGCTCTCGTCGGGCAGGTCCCGATACCCGATGTGGTCGTAGTGGGCCCCCACCACGATCCACTGATCCGCCAGGCGCCCGGAGCCAGGGAGTGCTGCCAGGACGTTCCGGGAGGAGAGGAGGGTATCACCCCTCCGGGAAACGGCAGAGAACTCCCGGATCATCCCGCTGTCCGGGGCCTGGAGACCGTAGGCCTGAAGACGTTCCTTCAGGTACTGGGCGGCCCGGAGCTCGTCCACGGAGCCGGAGCCCCTGCCCCGCATGCTGTCGTGGGCCAGGGCCTCCACGTGGTGGAACAGACTGTCCTGGGAAGGAATGAGGGATGCCGGATCGAAGGCACCCTTCCCCTCTTTGCTTCCCAGGATGTCTCCGCATGCCGTCAGGACCAGGGCTGAGGCCAGGAGAAACCACGGAGGGAACCCGAGCGAAGGATATGGGCGCACTAGCACCTGCCGGAACGGGAGAAGGCGCAAAATGAGATCAATCCCAATTTCTCCATTTGGCATGCCGACCGAAAGGGAAGCTTCCCCTGGCGCCGGTCCAACCCTCCTCGCCCGTCTCGCCCACCCACTCTCCATCTCCTTCCCTCGCCTACCCCCCCCGAGGGGGAGGGCGGTCAGATTTCGAGGCGGCCGGAAGATGTGTGGGTCATCCGGCCCAAGCAACCGGTACCCCACCCCCGAAATCCTGGAGGGGACCCGCATCGTGATCCGACGCACCGAACGGCTCGAGGAGTTCGAGAGGCGCTACGCCCGAGAGCGGGGGGC
>PXFI01000270.1 GCA_003564295.1 Gemmatimonadota bacterium
GAACTCCTCCATGAAGTCGGGCGCCGGCGCGTGGCCCGGGTGGCTATCCTCTACGCCGCCGTGGCCTTTGCCATCCTGGAGGCCACGGACATCGTCATCCCGGCCCTGGGCTGGCCCGAATGGCTCATCCGGTGGGTGATAGCCCTGGCGGTCCTGGGCTTTCCCGTGGTGCTGATCCTGGCCTGGATCTACGATCTCACCCCCAAGGGAGTGGTCCGGACCGCCCCTCTCCATGAGGAGGACCCGTCGGGGGAGTCCGGGAAGAGGGGTGGCCGCCCGTGGGTATCGGCTTTCCTCCTCCTGGCCAGCGGAGCCCTGATAGCTGCCGGCGCCCTCTTCACCTTCCAGTGGTCCCACGGGGAAGCCGTGGCGATTTGGGGAGGGGAGGACGTGGATCTGAATCCCCGGCGCATCGCCGTACTCCCATTCAGCGCCCTGGACCAGACGGACGAGGGCGGTTTCTTCGCCAACGGCATCCACGAAGACATCCTCAACCACCTGGCCAAGATCGGGAGTCTCCAGGTCATCTCCAGGACCACCGTCCTCCAATACCGGGATTCGGGCAAGTCGCTGCCGGAGATCGGCAGGGAGCTGAATGCCGGATCGATTCTGGAGGGTACCGTCCGACGGTGGGACGACCGCATCCGGGTGGTCACCCAGCTCGTGGATGCCCGCACCGACAACCACATCTGGTCCGAGACCTACGACCGGGAGGAAGGGGACATCTTCCAGGTGCAGAGCGAGATCGCCCAGGAGATCGCCAGGGCCCTCCGGGCCGAGCTCTCCATGGAGGAGCTGGAGCGGTTGGGCACGGCCCCCAGGGTCAGCGGAGAAGCCTACGACCGCTACGCTCAGGGACTCGGAGCGTGGGATCTCCGGGAAGACCTGGCCAGCGCCGTCCGGGCCGCAGAGCTATTCCGGGAGACCACGGAGCTGGATCCGGGGTTTGCCAGGGCCTGGGCGGCCCTTTCGGAAGCCAGGATGTGGCTCTTCTGGAACTTCCCCGGGTTCCAGGAGCAGGCGGAGATGGCCTGGGAGGCTCTGAACCATGCCCTGGCCCTGGACCCGGACGCGGCGGAGACCCGCCTCGCCCTGGGATACTTCCACTTCTACGGCCGGGGCGACTCACAGCAGGCTCTCCGGTACTTCATGGAGGCCGAGGCCCTGAAGCCCAGCGATGCCAGCGTCATGAATGCCATCGGCCTGGTCCTGAGGGGGCAGGGCCGCTGGGATGAGGCGCTGGCGGCCTTCGAACGGGCCCGGACCTTCGATCCCCGATCCTACAACCTGACCTACACCCTGGCCGAGACCTCCCTCCGGATGCGTCGGTTCCAGGAGGCGGAGCGCTATTTCCGGCTTGCCGCGGCCCTGGCTCCCGAGACTCCCTCCACCTACCGGGAGCTGCTGAAGGTGCGCATGGCCGTCCAGGGCGACACGGTGGCGGGGCGTGAGTACCTGGAAACCCTTCCCCCGACCCTCTCTCCAAGGGTGAGGGAGCTTCTGGAGGCGGAGCTGGCCTACTACCGCCGTGATTTCGCCCGGGCTCGGGCAGGTGGGGAAGCCCGGGACACGGGACCCCGACGGTACGAGCGACTGGCCTTGGTTTACCACCTCATGGACCGGGAAAACCTCCGGGACGCCCAGGCCGACTCACTGCGCATGAGCTCCATCGCAGTGCTGGACGCTGCCCGGGCCAACCCGGGTCCGGTGCAGGCCGGCATCATGGCCAGGGCCCACGCCAAGCTGGGCATCGCCTACGCCCTCCTGGGACAGGACATCAACGCCTGGATGGAGGGCTCCTCGGCCGTGTCCATCGTTCCCCTTTCGGCCGATGCCTATGAGGGAGCCGACCACATGCGGGACCTGGCAATCGTGTACACCCTCATCGGTGAGCTGGAGCTGGCCGTGCAGCAGCTGGAGGCCGTGCTTTCCGTTCCCTCCTCCCTGAATCGGTTGGATCTGCTCCTGGATCCCATTTTCGATCCCCTGAGGGACCAGCCGGCGTTCGAGAGACTGCTGGCCGTCTCTGGATAGGGGAGTCCTTCAAACCTTTCCCCAGGTGGCGGGATCAAAATCAATGGAGAGCAAGGAACCCTCTTCCGGAGATGGAATGGGCGCCGTCCCGCTGGCGGAGGCACGCAAAGCCGAGTTCTGGGAGGGGATCAGCACCGAGGCCCTGGTGGAACGGGCCCAGGAAGGCGATCCCCGGGCCTTCGAGGCTCTCTACCGACGATCGGTGGGCCGGGTCTACGCCCTCTGCCTCCGGATGGCCCGGGACTCCCAGAGGGCGGAGGAGCTCACCCAGGACGTGTTCGTCCGGGCCTGGCAGCGGTTGGAGAGCTTTCGGGGGGAGAGCCAGTTCACCACATGGCTCCATCGGTTGGCGGTGAACGTGGTGCTCCAGGAGGGGAGATCCAAGGGACGCAGGGAGTCCCGGGAGGAGTTGATGGAGGATCTCGAGGCGTACGGGCAGCGAGCCCGGCAGGAGACCCCGGGCCTTCGATTGGACCTGGAGCGGGCTATCGCCGCCCTCCCCGACGGAGCCCGAACGGTGGTGGTGCTCCGGGACATCTACGGGTACAAGTACGATGAGATCGCCGAAATGCAGGGTGTGGCCCTGGGAACGGTGAAGGCCCAGATCCATCGAGCACGACGAATGATCAGGGAGACACTGGAATCATGACGCCCCACGTGGATGACGGACTTCTTCAGGACTTCCGGGAGGGACTGCTCTCTCCGGAGGTGGAAGGGGAGGTCCGCGAGCACCTGGCCGGGTGTTCCCGGTGCCGGGGGGATCTGGAGGCCCTGGCGGATCTCCTGGAGGGCATGGCGGAGCTCCCCCGGGAGGTTCAGCCCTCCCGGGACCTCTGGCCCCAGATCGCCTGGCGGATCGCGGGGGAGCGGAATGGTCTGGAAGCCGCGGGAGCGGGCGAAGAGGTGGGTCGGGAAAGCATTTCCGGGGACGATGCGGGTCGGAGAACCGGTGCCGCCAGGAAGCTTCTCGGGGCCCCCCGGATCGGTGGATGGCGCGTGGATCTGGCCGCGTGGCAGCTCATGGCCGCCGGCATCGTAGTGGCCCTCATCTCCGGAGCCTCGGTGTGGGGGTTCCTTGCCCACCGGAGCGAGGAGCCGAGGCCTGTGGCCTCGCCCCCGTCCTGGACGGCGCAGCCGGCAGGGTGGCAGGAGGCCTACGGAGCGTTCGACGAAGCCGTGGCCGATCTGGAAGCCGTCCTGGAGCAGGGGCGCCATGTTTTGGACCCGGAGACGGTCCGGGTCCTGGAAGAGAACCTGGCCACCATCGACAGGGCCATCGAGGAAGCCAGGGAGGCCTTGGCCCTGGATCCCGGCAGCCCGGTGGTACGTCGGATGCTGGCGGAAAGCCTGCGGTGGAAGGTGGACCTCCTCCGGCACGCCGTGTCGGCGGTATACGCGAGCACTTAGAGGCAGCAGGTGATGACATGTTCACGGGAATCTTGATCGGCGCGCTGAGCGCAGCGGCCCTGATCCAGCAGACCGACACCCTCGTCCAGGCGGACGGCGCCAACCGGATCCATATGCAGGTCCTGCGGGGTGAGGTGGTGGTCCGAACCTGGGACCAGGATGCGGTCCACGTTAAGGCTGACCACGCCCCCGACAGGGAGGTGCAGATCAGGCGCTCGGGCCGGACCCTGGTCATCGGAGTGGACGACCGGCGTGGGACGGGACCCGAGGGTCCGGTGGATTTCGAGCTAATGGTGCCCAGGGGGTTCGACCTGGATTTGGAGGGCATGAACCTCAGGGTGGACATCCAGGATACGGACGGGAACATAGAGGTCACGACGGTCCAGGGGCCCATCCAGGTACGAGGAGGGCGGGGTAGCATCGCCCTGGAATCCATGAGCGGCCGGATCACGGTGGAGGGAGCCCGGGGCCATATCCGGGCGAACGCCGTGGCCGGCGCCATCACCGTTTCCGGTTCGTCGGGCGACATCTCCGTGGAGGCCGTGAGCGGCTCCATCACCCTCTCAGACATCGTGTCGAGGCAGGTGGAGGCCAGGACCGTGAGCGGGTCCCTCCGGTACGAGGGGAGCATCGAGGACGGGGGCAGGTACACCTTCGGCACCCACGCCGGGAATGTGAGACTACATCTGCCCGAGGACATGAACGCCCGGGTGAGCGCTGTGACCC
>PXFI01000210.1 GCA_003564295.1 Gemmatimonadota bacterium
CCGACTACCGCTACCCCTTTATGGACGCCAAATAGCCGGCATCCGCCGGCACAGGACGGGCATCTGCCAGAGATGCACGGAACGCCGAGGGCCCGGGACCTGTCCCGGGCCCTCAGGCTCCATCGGTAAGCAAGGCGCTCAAAGCCTGATATCCCCCCGTCAGGGGGTTCCGGAAGGCCACTCGTCGGCGAACCAGGGACTCCATGGCCTCTCCGGCGCCAGCTCCCACCCCCAAGCCGTCTACCTCGGAAGGTTCGATCCGGCCGCGGCCTTGCAGAGTCTCCCAGAATCGGACTTCCTCCGCTGAGGCGGCGCCCACCAGCTCAAAGAGTCCGGACCTGGTTTCGCAGACCGTCACCAGAGACTGGCGCTTGAGCACCACCTCCATAGGATCCTTGTGCAGATCCTGGATGCCGCGAAACACGAAGAATACCTCACTGGGGCGGTCTTCGGGGAGGAAACGCAGGAGAAGCTTGGCCACTACCTCATCGGCACAGGAGAAGTCCATGACCGAGACCTGCGAGAGGTCGATGATAGAGATGCACACGGCACCTGCCTCTTCCGCCAGGACCTTCTCGATGGCCAACCGCACCGCCTGGCCTGTGGGACGCGTCACCAGAGAGGAGTAGAGGGAGGCCAGATTCCGCCTGACGAGATACCCTACGTCAATGGAGATTGGTTCCACGCCGGAGTCAGGCATCACCAGGCTTCTGAGCAGGGAGAACGATGTGAATCTGGGCCCCCGGCAGGACGGGAAGGTTGTCCTGCATGGGAAGTGCATCCTCCCAGTCCGGAACGTCCGAGATACGGGCGGTTCCGCTGCGGATGGAGATGCCGCCCTCCCATCGCCGAACCTGCTTTCGGATCTGCTGGATGCCTTGGCCCCGCCCCGAGTCGGGAAACCTGGTCAGGCCATGGATGAAGGCAGCCTCCAGTGCCGTAGCATCCCCCCACCGGTCTCCGAATCTGGCGGCGTGGGTATCAGCCAAAGAACCCCGGAACCCCTGCCCCACGTCCGCGACGTGAAGGATGAGCACCTGCCGGCCCAACCGCTTCGTCCACTTGTAGACCTGAGCCGCCACCCATCCCGACGCCCCGGCATGCTCTATGATATTCTGGCAAACCTCCGAAAGAATGACGCTGAACTGAACCACGGCTGAGGCCGGGTATCCCAGGGTTCTTGAGAGGATCGCCCCGGCCTGCTGCTGCACCCGGTCCACCACCGCATGGATGTCACTATTGGTGGAAATGGGGGTGATCTCCAGGAGAACGTCGGAACTGCTCCACGAACGCCGAGGGGGGCGGACGTCCAGGTCGAACACCGTCTCAGCGACCTTGAAGAACCCCATCCGATTCAGGTAGGTGGTCACCTCCGCCCCGTCCTGCAACTGGAGGAGAGGGGGCGTTTCCTGCCGGTCACGCGTCATCGTTCCGGCCACCAGGAGACCAATCATTCCCCCGGGATCGACCCACCGGAGATGCCGGGCATCGAAGAGGACCTTCTCTTCAGGGTTCCTGGCAAGCTCCCGCACCAGTTGGTCGATGGCGGAGGCGTCCAGCGTTGCGGGCACGGGTATGATCTGCAAGAGCTCTCCATTCGGTTGGTGGGTCCCACCAGCTTTGCGGGGGGATCCTCCGGGTCTCTCCGGCAGCTAATTCAGGAACCCAGTATGCCCAGGAGGTGGCGGTGGAGGCCCCTGGCCCCTCGATACTCCACGTTCCTGGCCGCGGAATGATTCGCCCCGGACATGGCCTGCTCAAGGGAATCACCCGACAGCAAGCGTGCGAAGAAAGTAGCTCCCCACACATCCCCGCATCCAGTGGGGTCTCCCTCACAGGGATCACCCGTAGGGGCCACCCTGCCGGTCCTGGAAGCCCCCATCACCCCCAGTCTCTTCCTGGTATCCGGCCAGGTCGCCGGATCGGGACGAAAATCGGGAGCTGCCACGTATGCGGCCCCCCTCTCTCCAAGGGTCACTGTGATGAGCTTCAGCTCCGGACCCACAGTTTCCGCCGCGAGCTTCCAGGGATCGCCCCACGAGCGTCCCATGAGAGCAAACTCTTCTTCGTTCATCTGTACCGCGTCGAAAGCTCTAAACCATGCCCCCCACCCGGGCAACTCCCTGAGAAAACGGGTTCCGTGGCTGGAGATCCCGAGAAATAGGGAGTGGAGATCGGCGTAGATGGGTCCTGGGTAGGCCTCCCGCAAGCGCTGGGCCGTTTCCAGTCCCATCTCGAACCCCGTGATGAAGTTCAGGTACAGGGCATCGGTACCCTCGAGGAGGGGTTGGAGCTCATTCCAGCTCCAGGGAGGAACCCCTCCCTGGATGCGCTCCGTCCTCCGCTCCCGCTCCTGATATCGCAACTCCACACGGGGGTTGGCGAAAGGAACGACCAGCGGCCCCGGTTCGGCCTCCAGACGGGGAATGGTTCTCACGTAGCTCAGTGCCCCCTCAGCCATGTCCTGGCCCACCTTCACCAGAGGCCGCAGGGTCCACGACTCCGGGAGGGAAGCGGTCAACGCCTCCAGAGCGTAGGAGATACCTCCCCATTCCTCAACCGGCACGCTCCGGGCATCCCTATCCACGATCCGATCCCAGACCATGGTACCTATGGCCCCCAGCCGCAGAGGTCCCCTCTTGGACGAGAACCTCCGGCCCAGGGACGAGGTCGGCGAGGAAGAGTAACCCGGGTCCTGCATGAATCTGTTCCTCAGAGAAAGCCGAAGGTTTCCTTCTTGAAGACCGCGGCAGCACCGATGACGCCGGCCGTCTCCGGTAGTGCTGCCGGAAGGATCCGGCACGCGGCCACGGCAGATCGGAACGCCCTCCGGCGGACCTCCTTCCGCAATGGGATGAAGAGGTGGTCCCCCGCCCTCGTCACTCCACCCGCGATCACCACGATCTCCGGATTCAAAGCGTTGATGAGATTCGCGACGCCCACTGCCAGAAACTTGGCTGTCTCGTTCATGACCTCCCGTGCGTAGGGGTCCCCCAGCACCACGGCCTCGTATACGGTGGCAGCCGTGACCCTGTCCAAATGTCCGTCCACAAGATCCTCCAGGACCGACTCCACGCCGGCCCGGATCCCCTCCACGGCCCGGGCGGCGATGTTCGGACCCGAAGCGTAGGCCTCCAGGCAACCGTAATTGCCGCAGTTGCACCTTCGCCCCATGGAATCAATGGTCATGTGACCGAACTCTCCGGCGGCATCCGAGGCGCCGTGATGGATTTCCCCGTTCAGGACGAGCCCCCCCCCGATCCCGGTGCCCAGGGTCATGCCCACCAGGACCCTGGATTCTCTCCCCGCACCCAACCACCATTCGCCGAAGGTCGCACAGTTGGCATCGTTGTCCAGAGTGGCGGGCAGGTCTACTGCCCTGGAAACCAGGTCCCGCAGCGGGAAATCCACCCACCCCAGGTTCGGGGTTTCCAAGACCGTTCCTGTGGTCCGGTTCAAGGGACCGGGTGAGCCGATGCCCACTCCCAGCACGTCTTCCCTGTTTCCTCCGGTAGCCTGGAGCACTTCATCCACTGCGGCACCGATGGCGTCGCTTGCCCTCGCCACCACATCCTTCCCACCCCCCTCCGGCCTGGTGGGGAGCTTACGCATGGCCATGGGAGGTCCACCCTCGAAGGGAACCAGGCCCACAACCATATTCGTTCCGCCGATGTCCAACCCCACGATCCATCGTCTGTCTTCGGACACCCTCACCTCCTTTTTCTTCCGTAGAGTCTTGCAGCCACTACATTCCGAGATACGGACATCTGGCCCAAGTCAGGATCGTCGTTCTCATTTCTCCGGCCAGCACTCCAGGATCCCTGCCTCCGCCCTATCAGCCCACCGATTCCTGCGCCCGTGCCGGGCCCTCGTTTCCATCCCGGCCACGATCCACCTCCGGCTCGCCTTGATTCTCGCCATGGACTCCCGGACAAGAGCCGGCCTTGGGGCCCCCCGGCCTCCACCACTGACCCGTCATCTGCAACGATGAGCTCGACGCCGATGAGGTCTTCCCGGGTGTAGCCCCGCAGAACCTTCTCGAGCCGGGCTGGCTGATTATGGGTGCTTACGATGACGGAGGTTTCCATTCCACGTCAGCCCAGGGAAGCTCACTCACCAAGTGAAAGCACCGCCAAGAAGGCCTCCTGGGGAATCTCCACCGCGCCTACCTGCTTCATTCTCCGCTTTCCCTCCTTCTGCTTCTCGAGAAGTTTGCGCTTTCGGGTGATGTCTCCGCCGTAACACTTGGCGGTGACGTTCTTGCGGAGAGCCCTCACGTTGGTTCGGGCGATGACCTGCGGGCCGACAGCCGCCTGGAGGGTCACCTCGTACTGCTGCCGGGGGATGAGATCCTTGAGTTTGCCTACCAGATCTCGACCGTACTCGTAGGCCTTGTCTCGATGGATGATGACACTGAAGGCGTCCACCGGATCCCCATTCACCAGGATGTCCAGCTTCATCAGGTCCGCCGGCCGGAACTCGAGGAACTCGTAATCCAGCCCCGCATACCCCCGGGTCCCCGACTTGAGCCGGTCGTAGAAGTCCAGGACGATCTCAGCCAGGGGTAGCTCATAGTCAAGCTCCACCCGGGTCGGATCCAGGTAATGCATGCTCTTGAAGATGCCCCGGCGTCCGTGGCAGAGCTTCTGGACGTTGCCGATGTATTCCGAGGGGCACACGATCCTCGCCTGCACTATCGGCTCGTAGATGTTCGCCACCCGGCCACGATCCGGGAAGCCCGCTGGGTTCTCCAGGGTTATCCGGCTCCCGTCCATCATCTCGACGTGGTACTCGACGTTGGGAACCGTGGTGATGAGATCGACCCCGAATTCCCTGTCGAGCCTCTCCTGCACTATCTCCATGTGGAGGAGCCCCAGAAACCCACACCGGAACCCGAAACCGAGGGCGGCAGAGGTCTCCGGAAGAAACCGAAGGCTCGCGTCGTTGAGGACGAGCCTGTCGAGGGCATCCCGCAAAGCCTCATAGTCGTCGGGGTCGGTGGGATAAAGGCCGGCGAAAACCATGGACCGGACCTCCTGGTATCCTGGCAGGAGCTCCGGCGCCGGATCATCCCAATCCAGGATTGTGTCCCCCACCCGGGTATGGGACACTTCCTTAATTCCCGCCACCAGGTATCCCACCTGTCCGGGTCCGAGAGCCGGCTGGGAAATCCTACCCAGGCGGAGGAATCCAACTTCGTCCACCTCGTAACGGGCGCGGACGTTTCCGAATGTGACGGTCATCTTCGGCTTCAGCATCCCGTCCACCACCCTTATGCTTGGTACGGCCCCGAGGTACTGGTCGTAGTAGGAATCGAAGATGAGAGCCCTCAGGGGAGCGGCGGCGTCTCCCACTGGAGGGGGAATCCGCCGGACGACAGCCTCCAGGATGTCCTCGATCCCCCTCCCCTGTTTGGCACTGGCGAGGAGGACGGAGTCCGGATCCACGCCCAGGAGATCTGCCATCTCCCTCCTGCGACGCTCAGGCTCCGCACCCGGCAGGTCGATCTTGTTGAGAACCGGGATGATCTCCAGATCCGCGTCCAGGGCGAGAAAGAGGTTCGAAAGGGTCTGGGCCTGGATGCCCTGGCTGGCATCCATCACAAGAATGGCCCCCTCGCAAGCGGCCAGGGAGCGGGAAACCTCGTAGCTGAAGTCCACATGGCCCGGGGTGTCTATGAGGTTGAGCTCATAGCGCTCACCGTCGGCAGCTTGAAAATCCAACCGAACGGCATGGAGCTTGATCGTGATCCCACGCTCCCGCTCCAGTTCGTTGGTATCCAGCACCTGCGCACGCATCTCCCGCTGCTGGAGAGTGCCTGTCTTCTCCAGGAGTCGGTCGGCCAGGGTTGATTTTCCGTGGTCGATGTGGGCGATGATGCTGAAGTTGCGAATCCGTTCCGTGGGCACGAAGGCTCTTTGAATAATGCGGGAAATGGCTATAAATCAGTCACTTAGTATAACGGAGACGGGGGGAAGGGATCAATCAAGAGCTTGTGTGGACCCTCCCCATCTATTCAGGGGCCCTGCGTTCCCAAGACTCTGAACGTCTTTCTTTCTGAGCTCAAAGCTCTGCCCCTCCTCGGCACTCACCTGAGATCTGGCCACCGGGCAACAGTCTTCACCTATGAACTACCCTCCGCCAAGCTGCTAGACAGCTCTGGCGGGGGGTGCGCCTGGGCTACGCTCGGCGGTCTCGGGGACGAGCACTCGGAGTGGGTCATGGGAGAGGCCCCTCGGCTCGGCGGTTCGGGCCCCCTCTCGGGCAGCCTCCCCAACCCCGGCGCGGTCCCCGGCCGGTCCAGCAACGTCCAGTTCCTCCCTAAGCCAGCGCATCAGCACGAGGGCTGCGTTCTCGTCGCGTCCGCACGTCACCCCGCAGCCTGCACTACCATCTCGTGCTGGTCACAAAGTACCGGCGAGCCGCGCTGAGCGTGATTCGCCAGTACATCGAGCAACACAATCGGCCGCTACAGCGGCCGCCGCGCTACACCCCCCACCGCGGGCTATCGCCCGCCGGTCGGGGCACTGCGCGGAGTTGGGTAGAAGGAGGCGGCTCTGGGCTAGGAGGATGGCGACCTTGCCCCGCTGCCTCCTTATCTCATTGCCCCCGGACACCTGCATCCGGGCGTCCGGGCGAGAATCGCACCGGTTCCCAACGACAGGTGGGCATCTGAGCGAATACCGCGCAGCTTACACTGCAGACGGTAGGCTTCCGGACGGCCCTGGCTCCCCTTTATGCCGGTGCCTCGGGAGGCGCTGCGAACTCCTTGGGCGGCAGGTCGTCAGTCGCGAATCGATCGCAAAACATTGATAGAAAAGCAGTTGGCGCGTCACGGAGCGCTCCAGAAACCATTCCCTGGAGGCTGCGCTACCCCGTGGCGTTGCGGGGGGAGCTCCCTCTCCGGCGCAACCCAAATCCGTAGGCTAGCACGGCGCCAAGGACGCTTGCGGGCTTCGGACACCATTGGGCGCCCAAGTTCGTGTCGGAGCCTACCCGCGGTCGAGCGTTGCGGAATCTGGTGTCTATACGACTCCCAGTTCCGTAAGCGATGGAGGCGCCGGTCCAGAATACGGAAATGGGGGGGTGAGTCTTCTGGCTCTTCAGCTCATTTCCGCTCCTTCAGCATACTTCCGCCCCGCGGGTGCTTCCATGGGCTCAGGCTCGGCGAAGCTACTACGGGGAGCGGAGGTTGTGGAGCCGACAATGGGGTCGGTGGCAGTTATCTCCTTCCCGGGAAGGCCAATCCCACGGCGACACCGCTTCTGTCCCCCAGGGACGCTCCAAACCGGATGGCCCAGTTCTGGGCGAAGGCCAGATCCACCCCCAGATCGATCACCAGGCCCAGATCCAGGTCGTCCCCCCGATCTCTCCCCATGCGGGCATCCACCACGAGACGGGGAGACACATGGGGGTGTATCCAGGCTCCGTCCGCCATAAACGCCCTGCCCAGGGAGATCCCCAGGGGAACGCTGACGAGGGTGTGATCACCCGCGCCCAGCCCAACCCCCGTGACCCAGATCACGTCCAGGGGAAAGTCCCTGCTGTGGGCATGGAGGGGCCCCGAGAGGTCCGCCCCTCCGAACACGGCCATTTTGTCCCGGGGAGCCTCTGCCACCCCGAACCTCAGACCGAGCCGGGTGCGTTCCGCCCTCCCATGCCAATGGGCCAGAACGCCCAGCCCGGATCCGGGATCCGCCAGGAACACGGACCACCCCCCGGGCGATCCCGGGCCCACCAGCAGAGGACTCTCCCAGGGGACCTGGGCGCCTGCCGGGGCCCCCATGAATAAGCTCAGGGCCACGAACAGCCCGGAAATACGCATCTTCATGATCCCTCCTGGTTCAAGGTTCGGTATCGACCACCAGGCTCCACCAGCGCCGGAGCAGGGCACCGAGGCAGGGCGCCGGCCAAAACTCCACCAGCACACGAGCAAGGCGCCGAAGCAGGGCGCAGGCCAGGGCGCCGGCCAAAACTCCATCAGCGCCGGCACAGACGGGGCGCCAGCCAAGGCTCCGCCGACGCCGCACCAGGGCGTCAGCCGGGGCGCCGGCCAAATGATTCGAGGTTCAATTTCGCAAGAGCCGTGCCGGACCTCGATGGCCCGAGCTAGGAGAGATGGAAAGCAAGAACCGCAGGGGAGGCTCCGCCCTTGTCTAGAGACGGGCCGGACGGGCCCGGCGCAGGTTGGCTCCCCTGTACCGAAACGAGTCAGCTCACCCGAATGATCTGGCTGCGCCGGGTACCCACCGACACCATCGTGATGGGGGTTACGGTGATCTCTTGAAGCCGATCCAGGTACGACCGAGCGTGATACGGCAGGTCTTCCAGCTTGCGGACGTCCTTCGTGGAGGCCTCCCAGCCGGGGAGTTTCTCGTAGACGGGCTCCACCTTCCCCAGGGAGCCGGTGTCCGCCGGAAACTCCTCCGCCACACCTTCGGGCATCCGGTAGGCAGTGGCGATGGAGAGCTCCGGAAGGGTGTCCAGGACGTCAAGCTTCGTGATGGCCAGGCCCGTGAGCCCGTTCACCCGGGCGGAGTAACGGGCCAGCACGCCGTCGAACCACCCGCAGCGCCGGGGCCGCCCGGTTGTGGCGCCGAACTCCGCACCGAGGGTACGGACCTTCTCGTCCATGTCCGGGGGCAGGGCCGTAGGCAGGGGGCCCTCGCCCACTCGGGTGATGTACGCCTTCATCACCCCCAGAATGTCGGTGATGGCCGTCGGGCCGATACCGCACCCGGCTGCGGCGCCACCGGCGGTGGTGTTGGAGGAGGTGACATAGGGGTAGGTGCCATGATCCACGTCCAGGGCCGTGCCCTGGGCCCCTTCCATGAGGATCATCTTCCCGGCCTTTAGAGCCCGGTGGATTTCCAGGCCCACGTCCGTGGCCAGGGTAAGGAGGCGCTCCCGGAGAGCAAGGGTTTCGCCCACACACTCCTCCGATCCTTCCAGGTCAGCTTGGCCGAGCTCGGCAAGCCGCCTCCGGGCACGGGCAAGCCCCTCCTCCAGGAGGGACCGAGCCCGGGCCTCGTCCTTCAGGTCCACCACCCGGATACCCCGGCGGCCGACCTTGTCCTCATAGGCGGGACCTATGCCCCGGCCCGTGGTGCCGATCTTCTGGGGCGAGGTTCCTTCCCGGGCCCGATCCAGGAGCCGGTGGTAGGGCAACAGAAGCTGGGCCCGGAGGCTCACGCCCACACGGCCCTCCGGGTCGACTCCCCTGGCCGCCGCCGCGTCGTACTCCTTGAAGAACTGGAACGGGTCCAGGACCACGCCGTTCCCCATCAGGCAGCGTTTTCCGGGATGGAGGATCCCCGAGGGGATGAGGTGGAAGATGAACTCCTCCTCCCCCACATGGACGGTGTGGCCGGCGTTGGCCCCTCCCTGGAAGCGGGCGATGATGTCCGCCTCCCAGGCCAGGACATCCACGATCTTCCCCTTCCCTTCGTCTCCCCACTGCCCACCCACCACTACGGTGCAGCGGCCCATGCTCGCGGCATCGGACACGGCGTGCGCGACTCCTCTCCAGAGGTCGGTTCCAGGGGCTGGAGGCCCGACCGGTGAACAAGAAGAAAGGCCATCCTAAGGGGACGGCCTTTGGCTCCTCGATCCTCCGGAAAAGGTAGACCTGGGGGGGATGGGGGTCAAGGAAGATCAGGCAGCAACCCAGCCCGGACCAGGATCTTGCGGACCTCGGCCCGGCGGTTCGCGGCCAGGGGCCGGAGAGGGGGCCTGGGATCCCCTCCCCGGTAGCCCAGGAAATCCAGGGCCGCCTTCACCCCACCCACGCCCACTCCCGCCACCAGTTCCTGGTGGAGGGGCCCGATCCTCTGCTGGAGGCGTCCGGCCTCCGAGCTCCGCCCTGCCTTCCAGGCTCGGTAGAGCTCCCCGGAGGCGCCGGGGGCCACGTTGGCCACGGCCACAATCCCTCCAGCGGCACCCACCTCCATGCCCGGATAGAGGTGGGCTCCGCTGCCCACCAGGACCTGAAACCCCTCCCGGCACTTCTCCACCAATTCCCCCACCAACTCCAGCTTCCCTCTCGAGTCCTTGACGCCGGCGATGTTCGGGTGGCGCGAGAGCTCCGCCACCAGACCCGTGGGCAGGTCCAGGGTGCTCATCCTCAAGGGAGCCTGGTAGACGATGACGGGCACGGGAGAGGCGTCGGCCACGGCCCGGTAGTGCTCCCGAAGGGCTTCAGGAGTCATGGCGCCCCGGTAGTAGGCCGGCGGCTGGACCAGGACCGCCTGAGCCCCCGCCTGAGCCACGGCCCGGGAGAGACGGATGGTGGCCCGGGTGGACTCCAGGCCCGTCCCCACCGTCAGGAGAATCTCCCGGGGCAGGACTTCGGCCGCCGCCCTCACCAGGGTGATCCGCTCTGCCTCGTCCAGGAGGACCGCCTCCCCCGTGGTTCCCGCCAGGACGATCCCCTGGACGGGATGCTCCGCCCACCGGCGGAGGTTGTGCCGAAGGCCGGCGAGATCGACCTCCCCGGTTTCGGGGAGGAAGGGGGTCACGGCCGGGATGAAGACACCGGTCAATTCAACCAAGAAGGTATCTCCCTCACTTTCGTCCGAACATGTTCCGCATCTCGTCCGCCAGACCCCCCTGCTCCACCCCTCCTGTGCCCTGGCCGGAGCTGGTGGAGCCGAAAACGTTCATCTTCAGATCGAAGTCCGCCGGATTGTTAGCATTGGCCTTGGCCACCTCGAACTCCACCTGCCCCGTCCTCACCAGGTCCATGAGGTGCTGGTCGAAGCTCTGGGAACCGTAGTGATCCCTCCCCTCTTCGATAAGCTCCGGAATCTCGGTGGTCCGGGCCGGATCGAGGATGCAGTCCCCGATGGTTCCGGTGACGATCATGATCTCGCAAGCCACGACCCGGCCCTTACCGTCCTTCCTTGGAAGGAGCCTCTGGCTGATGACGGCGTGGAGGGCTTCGGCGAGCCGGATCCGGAGGATCTCCTGCTCGTCCCGGGAGAACACGGCCAGGAGACGGGAGATGGTCTGGTAGGCGTTCTGGGTGTGCAGGGTGGAGATGACCAGGTGTCCCGTCTCTGCAGCCTTAAGCGCAGTGTCGATGGTCACCACGTCCCTCATCTCCCCAATAAGGATGACGTCGGGATCCTGCCGAAGGGAGGCCCGGAGCCCCGCCATGAACGACTCCGTATCCGTACCCACGTCCCTCTGGGAGACGGAGGCCTTCTGATCCCTGTGGAGGAACTCGATGGGGTTCTCCAGGGTGACGATGTGCCTGTCGTACCGGGCGTTGATGTGCCGCACCATTGCGGCCTGGGTGGAGCTCTTGCCCGAGCCTGTGATCCCGGTAACGAGGATGAGACCCCGTTCGGCGTCGGAGATCTTGCTCAAAACCGGAGGCAGCCTGAGGTCCTCGAATGTGGGCACGTCGACGGGGATGATCCGCATGACGATCATGAAACTGCCCCGCTGCCGGGCGATGTTAACCCGGAACCGGCCGAGACCGGGCAATCCCCAGGAGCAGTCCAGGTCAAGGAGGTCGTCGATGGCCTGCCGGTCCTTCTCCCGCGGGATGAGCTTCAGGGCCAAAGCCTTGGTGGCCTCCTGGGTCATCCTCTCATTGCCGATGGGAACCAGCCTTCCGTGGATGCGGGCCCTTACCACGTCCCCGGCCTTGATATGGATGTCGCTGGCGCCCTGCTCGATGGCAGCCCTGAAGATTTCGATCATGCTACCGGTCTCCGAATCCTTGGGGGGGCTTGAGGGGCTATTACCAAGATTATGCCGACGGGGCCCCGCCGTCCAATGCCCCGTCTATTGCCCTCCGCCAGTCCATACCCATGCTCCGCCGCACCTGGGCCATGGTCTGCCGGGCGATGGCGCCGGCCTGCTCCGCCCCGCGGGCCAGAATCGCCAGGACCTCCTGGGGGCGCTCCCGATAGAACGCCGCCCGCTCCCTGAAGGGAGCGAACTCGGCGGCGATACTGTCCGCCAGGATCCGCTTACACTCCACGCAGCCCCGGCCGGCGGTGCGGCACTGCTCGGCGATGTCGGGAAGCTGGCCCGGATCGGTGAAGAACTCGTGGAGGGCGTAGACGTTGCAGACTTCAGGGCGCCCGGGATCGCTCCTTCTCACCCTCTGGGGATCCGTCACCGCCTTGCGGATCTGGGACCAGATCTCCTCCGGCTCCGCCAGAATCCCAACTGTGTTGCCCAGGGACTTGCTCATCTTCGCCTGGCCGTCCAGGCCCATGATGCGGCCCGTGCCGCTGACGATGGCCTGGGGCTCCGGGAAGAAGACCCCGTACTTGGCGTTCCACCGCCGGGCGATCCCCCGGCACAGCTCCAGGTGCTGGAGCTGGTCCTCTCCCACAGGGACCCCCTCCGCCAGGTAGACCAGAATGTCGGCGGCCTGGAGGACGGGGTAGTTCAGAAGCCCAGCGGGAATGGAGGTGAGGCGGGCGGACTTATCCTTGTACTGGGTCATCCGCTCCAGCTCCCCAACGGGGGTCACGGAGTTGAAGAGCCAGGCCAGCTCGGTGTGCTCCGGTACCTCGGACTGGACGAAGAGGAGGCACTTGTCGGGATCCAGGCCCACCGCCAGGAGGCTCACGGCCATGTCGAAGACGCGACCGGGAAGGTCTTCGGGCTCGTACTCCCCCGTGATGGCGTGCTGGTCCACGATGCAGAAGAGGCAGTCGTATCTGTCCTGGAGCTCGACCCACTGACGAAAGGCTCCCAGGTAGTTGCCCAGGTGCGCCTCCCCGCTGGGCTGTACCCCGCTGAAGACCCGTCTCTTCTCCGATACCGGTTGCTGGCTGCTCATAGGTTGAATCGATCCGGTCCGTCAAGATGGCACGTGATGCAGAGAAGTTGTTAAGTTATCGCCCCTCCAGGGGTCCTGGAACCCTGTCTCCTCCGGGAGCAGGCACGGCCCGGCCTTCAACCCTCCTTCAACCGGGGCTCGCATCCATGAACTTCCTCGTCCGCACCGCCCTGGCGGCCGCCGAGGCCGCAGCCCAGGTCCATCTGTTCCATTTCGGCCGATTCAATGTGGACGAGGCCCGGGAAAAGGGCCGTAGCGACTTCGTGTCCCTGGTGGATCTGGAGGCCCAGGAAGCAGCCGCCTCCGTCATCCGGAGCCGGCACCCGGAGCACATGATCCTGGCGGAGGAGGACACGGGGCCCGGAGCGGACGGCAGGCCGCTTGAGGGACCCCTGGAGGTTATGGAATACGGCGGGGACTCGGGGCCCCGCCGGTGGCCCGAAGACGCCTCCTTCCTCTGGATCCTGGATCCCCTGGACGGCACCACCAACTACCTGCACCGCCATCCCATGTTCGCCGTGTCCGTGGCCGTGGGAAGGATTGCCCCAAAGAAGGAAGGGTTGGAGGGCGAGATGCAGGGGGGAGCGGATGCCGGCGCCGCGGTTCCGTTCAGGGCGGGCGTCCTGGAGGCCGGAGCCGTGGTTGCGCCCCGGACAGGGGAGCGCTGGTGGGCCCATGGCGGAGGCGGCGCCTGGAAGAACGGGCGCCGGATCAGGGTATCGGGGCTGCGCTCCCTTAGGAGCGCCCTGGTGGGCACTGGCTTCCCCTTCAAGGAGCCCCGTCTCCTTCCACGCTACGCACAGCAGTTTCAGCGGGCTCTCCCGGCATCGGGAGGGGTGCGGCGGGGGGGATCGGCGGCCCTGGACCTGTGCTACCTGGCCGAGGGCATCCTGGACGCCTTCTGGGAGGAGGACTACCTGGCGCCCTGGGACATAGCCGCAGGGCTCCTCCTGGTCCAGGAGGGGGGCGGGGTGGCCACCCGGCTGGACGGGCGCCCCTTCGACCTGAGGGACGGGTCCGTGTTGGCCGCCAACTCCCCCGAGCTTCTCATGGAGCTGGGTGCGGTCGTCCGGGGATCCAGAAATGTGGTGGGGCCCGGAGCATGAGCCCCGGGCCCGGCTGTGGCGACTTCAACAGTCGCTTCAACTCCCCGTTTCCCGACGCCCTATTCTGGCCTCGCGGGTCATGGTCCGTCCCATGGGCCAAGGCAGGGACGGCGGATCAGCCCTCGGCCTTGATGGTGATCTGGCGGCTCTTGGCCTCGGCGGCCTTGGGCATCTGGACGTGGAGGATGCCATCCTTGAACTGGGCGCTGATCTCCTCGGGCTTCACGGTCCGGGGAAGGGTGAAGCTCCGCTCGAAGGAGCCGTAGCAACGCTCCCAGAGGTGGTACCGGCGGTCCTCCCTCGCCTCCCTCTCCTCCTTCTTCTCGCCCCGGAGGGAGAGGACGTTGTTCTCCACTTCGATCTGGATGTCGTCGATGTTCATGCCCGGGAGCTCGGCGGTGAGGAGGAGCTCGTCCTTGGTCTCCTCCACGTTCACTGCCGGGCTCCAGACCGCACGGCGGGCTGCCTCACCCCCGCCCGGCTCGCCGAATAGGCGGTTGAGACGCTCGCTCATCTCCTCCAGCTCGGTCCAGGGGGAGAGGAAGGGGGAGCGACGGGTGTACCGAGTGATAGCCATGATTCCTGCCTCCTTCTGATGTTCTTCCTTCAGGTTCGCTACGAGCGGGAGGCCCCTTTCCACCGGAGGTCATGGGACTTCGCCGCGTTCTCGCATTCGCCCCGCAGGGAATGCAGAAGGCGTGCCATCGGATGAAGGGCAGGAATCTGCCAAATTGTATCCTGATAAAGACTTAGGAACACGGCTTTGCCGTCGTAATGGCGGATCGGAATGGGAAGCACCCGCAGGCGACTGCCAATTCGGCAGGCTGTCGATCCCCCGTCCAGCTCCCTGGAGAAGCGCCGGCCTCAGCAGCGGGAATGGGACGGGCCGGAACGAGTGGGCTCCGCCAGCTCCAAGGCCAGGAGTGCCGCCCCCCGTGCGGGAATCACCGGCCCGGGGTGAAGTATGCCCCCCTGCTCGGCCACCATACGGGCCAGGGGCTCCCTGAGAGGTCCACCTTCCGCCGCCATCCCTCCGGCCAGGGCCACGGGAAAGGAGCTGCCCCAGGAGGCCCAAGCCCGGGCCAGGACGTCCAGATACCGGCCCAGGGCCTCCAGGCCCCGGTCCAGGATGCCCCTGGCGGCCGGGTCGCCCCGGGAAGCGGCCTCCAGCACCAGGGGAGCCAGGGCCCCCACCTCCCCCTTGCCGGCCCAGGCCACCCACGGAATGAGGGAATGGGGATCCGGCAGGTGGAGCGTCTCCAGGATGGTGGGCAGCAGAAGCGTAGGGGACTCCCGACCGTCGGCGGCCCTGGCCACCGCCCGGAGAGCTTCCATCCCCATCCAGTACCCGGCCCCTTCTTCGCCCAGCAGGCTCCCCCATCCCCCCACCCTGACCTCCCATCCTTCCGGATCCCGGCCCCAACCCATGGATCCGGTCCCCACCACCAGGACGAACCCCGGATCGGCCCCGAAGGCGTCACGGTGGGCTGCCTGAACGTCCATCCCCACCTGTACCTCCAGGGCCAGTCCCAGGGCCCCCAGGGCAACCTCCACTCCTTCCCGAGCCTCCGACCGCCCGGCTCCCGCCAGACCCGCCCACAGAGCCCGGGCCGGGAGCCGGAGATCCACCCGGTCCACCGCCTCCCTGACCGTGGCCGCCATGGCGGCGGCCGCCCCCTGAGGATCAGAGGGGTCCACCAGCCCCGGCGGCCCCTGAGCCACATGCAGCTCCCGGCCCTGGAGGTCCAGGAGGAACACCCTGGACCCGGTTCCTCCCCCGTCCACGCCCACCACGAAGGGAAAGGCAGCCTGGGCAGCCCTCCCCGACTCCACCCCCACCGGCTCCCGGGCACCGGGCTTCATCTCTTCCTCCCGGACCCCAGAGCCCACCCCACCACGAACGTCACCGCCGCACCGATCAGGGCGAACCAGGGCCACGCCACCTTCTCGGGAACGGTGAGCCAGATCATGGTCACGGTTCCGATCCCCATGGCCATGCCGATGATGACGCTCCTCTGATCGGCCCTCCGGGACAACACACCAAGCCCGAAGGCCCCCAGGAGCCCCCCGTAGACCACCGACGCGATGCCCAGGGCCATCTCCACGGCGGTCGTCTCCCGGCTCAGGGGGATGAAGAGCACCGCGCCACCGATGAGGAGGACGGCCCAAACCAGGGTGAAGGCCCTGCCGGCCTTGAGGACCCGAGCCTCGTCTCCCGTCATGCCCCTCAAAGGAGCCCAGAAGTCGTAGGCCGAGGCAGAGGCCAGGGAGTTGATGGAGGAGGACAGGGACGACATGGCGGCCGCAAACACCCCTGCGATGAGCAGGCCCGTGATCCCCATGGGCAACTGCTCCACGATGAAGAACGCGAAGATCTCGTCCGACACTTCAAAGGCCTGCCCCCCGTAGAATGCCCAGAGGCCCAACCCCACCAGGAGGAACACGGCAAACTGGACCATGACGGCCAGTGCGCTCCCCACCAGGGCCGCCTGGGAGGCCTTGAGGCTCCGGCAGGTGAGGAGGCGCTGGACGATGAGCTGGTCCGTGCCGTGGGAGGCCATGGTGAGGAAGGCCCCGCCCAGGAGCCCTGCCCAGAAGGTGTAGGGAACGGAGAGGGTGAGCCGGAAGTCCAGAACCTCCAGCTTCCCCGCCTGGGCCGATCTGGCCAGGATCTCTCCCCATCCTCCCGGAACCAGGTACTGGAGGGCGATGGCCGCCACCAGGGCACCCACCAGGTAGAGGCCCATCTGTAACGCGTCCACCCACACCACGGCCTTGATCCCGCCGAAGTAGGTGTAGATGAGGGTCAGCCCTCCGATGACGGCGATGGAGACGGGGTAGGGCCATCCGGTGATGAGGGCCAGGGGTATGGCGGTGGCGAAGAGGCGCACCGAGTCCGCCAGGAGGCGGGTCACCATGAAGATGGCGGAGGTGAAGCGCCGTGCCCCCACCCCGAAGCGCTGCTCCAGGAGAGCGTAGGCGGTGCTGAGGTCTCCCCGGAAGTAGGCTGGAAGCAGGACCAGGGACACCACCACCCGCCCCACCAGATAGCCCAGGGTGAGCTGGAGAAAGGTGAGGGCACCTAAGTAGGCCACCCCGGGAATGCTCAGGAAGGTGAGGGTGCTGGTCTCGGTGGCCACCACCGAGAGCATGACAGCCCCCCAGGGGAGCTCCCGGTTGCCCAGGAAGTAGTCCGTGCCCCCCCTGTGGCCCCGTCCAAGCCAGGCGCCCCACGCAGTAACCCCCAGGAGATAGACAACGATGACGATGACGTCCACCCCGGTGAAGGCCGTCACCCTTCACCTCCCAGGGAGGAAGTGGACACCAGGGGATTCTCCAGTAGCTGTCCGTCTTGCTCCACCA
>PXFI01000159.1 GCA_003564295.1 Gemmatimonadota bacterium
ACGGCAGGAACAGGAACCAGAGGCCCAGGGCCGCCACGGGGAGCAAGGGCAGCAAGAGAAGGAGGAACCAGGCTCTCCGGACCCGACCCGTCTTCATCCCAGGATCGTCTCCTCCAGCCCCCGGACCTGGTCCAGGAGCCGCCACCGTCCCGACGAGACCCTGGTGCCCTGGTCGCCCCTCTCGAGGGCGGCCACCCAGACGGGATAGGCCAGGCTGTCGGCTTGCTTCAGCATCGCCAGGGTGGGAAGGGCCACGGTGCAGAAGAGCTTATCGGAGAGGGGGCCCTGCCGATCCCGGTTTACCTGCAATGCCCGCTGCTTCCGAATCACGTGCCTTCCGCTCCAGGGCCGAGGCTCCCCCCGGGTGTAGGTGGCGAAGGTGATGAGAAAGAGCTTACCGTCGAGCCTCCGGGGACGGAGGTCCCTGTCGGTCAGGCCCTCGCCATGGAATTCGTAGCTCATGTCCGGGACCTCCAGCCGGAGCTCCCATCTGGTAACATCCTTCTTCTCCTCGCCCAGCCTCGCCAGCTTCCCCTGGAGGAACCGGCGGAGGACCCGTGGGGGGATGGCTCCCAGGACCTCAACGTGGCTGTCGGCCAGGAGGTGAGCCAGGCGGACTTCAACTTCTCTCAGTCCGTCCTGCACCTCACGCAGGTACTGCTCCTCTTTGCTCGAGAAGTCCGGGAGCCCGGGAAGGGACTCCTGGCGGATCCGGCCAGCCGACTGGAGGAAGAGCTGGGCACAGAACCTGGCCACCTCCACCTCGTGCTCGCCGGCCAGCTCCGACATGAACCCCCCGAAGCCCCCCACCCTGGCCCCGGGGAGCTCCAAGAGCTCACCGGGGCGGGCCGGGTCCAGGGCCGGAGAAATGGCCACCAGCCGGCTCCGCTCCATTTTACCCTCCAGGTCCATGACCCGGTCCACAGCCGCGAAGGTCAGGGCCCGTAGCCAGGCTCCCAGCTCTTCCGGAGGGACAGATGCGGGCGATGCCAGGAATGCCCGCACTTCCCGGGGGGTCTTCTCCCGGAGGGCCTCCAGGGGCCCCCCTCGTTCCTCCGCCAGCACCCTCCTGATCTCCCCCTCCAGGGTCAGGGCCCCGGCGGGGATCATGACCCCCACCCGGTCGGCGGCCAGGAGGGCCTCCAGCTTGCCGGCCAGGGAGGCCAGAATCGAGGGATGGGGGTCGGGGTCCAGGGCCCCGTCCAGCTCTTCCCGGATCTGGTTCCGAAGCTCAAAACGCTTCCGGGTCTGGAACACCTTGTCGGCCTCCACCACCCTGGACTCGTTCAGGACGGCCCTGGCCACGGACCCCGTCAGGGGGAGGAGGCGATCCAGGGAGGCTTTCTGCTCCAGGCCCGGTCCCCGGAGCCAGCCCAGGAGGCGGCTGGGCTCGGTAAGGATCCACTGGCCGTGATGGGGCAGGAAGAGATGGGGGTCGGGGACCACCACGTGGGGGTCCACGAAGATGACCAGGCGCTCGAAGTCTTCCTCGGGGTGCTGGGCGTCGATGTAGGAAGCCAGACGGAACGCCTCCCTGATGGGCTCGTTCAGGAAGGTGCCCCCATCCAGGTAGGTGAAGACGTGCCGGTCTTTGCCCCGGAGGCGCCTGGGCCAGAGGGAGGCGGCTCCGTCCTCCGTGGCGCCGAACTCGTAGGAACGCCGCTCCAGGGGAACGGGCTCGAAGACCAGGGGGAAGGCGCCCGACGCCAGGGAGGTAGCCGCCATCTTCGCCCATCCCCGGTGCTCGAAGAGGGACCCGATGCCCCGTCCCGTCCCCTCCTCGTCCACCACCTTGGGGCCCGCGTGGTACCGGCACCAGCGGCGGGGGAAGGCATGGGCGTCGGTGAGGGAATCGGCGTCCACCCGGGTGAAGTGGAGGTCGAAGACCCGTAGCTCCCGGTGGACGTGGGACGTCATGCCGTCGGAAAGCCCCAGGACGCCGAGGTCGTCCACGGGATACTCCCGGGAGGCGTCGGCCACCATGGGCGTGAGGTTGGCGAGGGAGTGGGCGAAAAGGACCCGGTCCGCCAGAAGCCGGCGCCGGGAGAGGTCTATACCTTCAGGGAAGGCCAGGTGGTGCCTAGCCAGCTCCTCCAGGGCTCCCCGATCCACGAGGCCGGCGGTGTGGCGAAGGCGTTGGCGAGCCCGGGCACGGCCCTCCCGGGCGTCACCGCCGTCTTCCGGGGTGTCAGGGCGACCCTCCTCCATGGCCAGGAGCCGTTTCAGGCCGATCTCCCGCACCCAGACCTCCTCCTGCACGTCCTGGAGGATCTGGGCCGTCGCCAGGTTTCTCTTCCCTTTCGGATCCAGCGCCGTGAACTCCGCACCGAACTCCTCGGCGAGCCGCGCCGCCGCTCCGGCTTCCCGCGCCGGGTCCGGGCAGGCCATCCCCCGGAGGATGAGAGACAGGGCCATGGAGCCGGCACTGGCTCCGCTGAAAACGTCCACCTCCATCCGAACGTAGGGATCGCCCCTGCGGTCCCTGCCTCTCAGAAGGAGGAGCTTCAGGGCCTGGGTGAGGGCGGCACCGCTGAAGGTGCCCAGGGAGACACCGCCCCCCATGGCGAACCCGACCCGCAGGGGGGGGCTCATGGTTCAGGCGCCCCACGCCTCCCGGGCCACCCGGAGGAAGTTCTCCGCCAGGATCTTCCGCATGTCGTCGTCCGAGTACCCGTGGGCCAGGAGGCGATCTGCCACCTCGACGATCTGGGCGTAGTCCTCGAACCCTTCCACTTGCCGCTCGGGAGAACGGAAGTCGGCCGTCACGTGCTGGTTGTACCTGGCGGCGATGTCGGGATACCGGGGAGGTCCGAAGAAGTCCCGATGATGGTCCGGGTAGGTGCCGATGGACATGTCGGTACTGATGGCCACGTGGTCTGCGCTGCCCGCCAGGCCCACCACGTGATCGATGAGCTGGAAGAACTCCTCCAGGGTGGGGCGGTGGGTGGCGTAGGGCCGGATGCACAGGGGCCCCCAGGCCACCAGGCCGATGACGCCGCCACGGGACACACAGGCCCGGATCTGCTCGTCGTCGATGTTGCGGGGGTTGGGAACCAGGGCGCTGGGGTTGGAGTGGCTGAAGACACAAGGGTGGGCGCTCCGGTCCATGATCTCCAGGGTGGCCCTCTTGCCCGTGTGGGTGCAGTCCAGGAGGATCCCCACCCGGTTGCACTCCTCTACCACTCGTTGGCCCAGGCGGGTGAGACCACCGTCGGTCCGGTCCAGGCACCCGGCCGCCAGCTGGTTGGATGCATTATAGGCCAGGAGCATCATCCGGAGGCCCAGGTCCGCGAAGGCCTGGATCCGTCCCAGCTCGTACCCCACCCAGTCCCCGCACTGGGCCGCCAGCAGGAGGCCCGCCTTCCCCTCCGCCTTGATCCTCCGGATGTCCTCCACCGTCTTCACCACCTCCAAGTCGGGGTACTGCATGGCCAACCCGTGCCAGAACATGATCCCGTCGGTGGCGGCGGCCACATGGGCGTGGGGGTCCCAGGCCGTGACGGCATAGGCAGTGACGCCGTGGCGGTGGGCCAGGTGGAACTCCCCATCGGGCCACATCTGCATGCAGGGGTCCACGTAAAGGAACGGCGGGTCGGTTTCCAGGACCGTGTGGACGGACTTCCCGTGGGAGGTTTGCTGGAGTGGCCCGTTCGGGGCGTCTGCGCCAGGAGTGGACAAGCCCAGGCCCATGGCGGAGTCCCTCGCTCCCAGGGCGGAGCCGCCCACACCCACGAGGGCGGCGCTCTTCAGGAAGTCACGGCGACGGAGGGACATGGCAAGCTCCTTTCGGTTGGTGTCAGCCGGTTGACATCCTCCCCTGCCTGGAGGCCGGGGCCTGTCTCGCACATGGTCAAGGATCTTCGCCTTCCAAGGAGGATGCCCGGGGAGGAGAGCATGCGGTTGGTGCCGGTCGGGGTCAAGGATCCTCGCCTTCCAAGGAGGATGCCCGGGGAGGAGACCATGCGGGCAGCTCGGCCCGTGCGCCATTGGTAAGGACCCGGAGGGGGTTTTCCCGCTCCCCGTTGCTGTAGGAGGCCAGGAG
The DNA here is from genome assembly GCA_003564295.1 of Gemmatimonadota bacterium. Classification (GTDB taxonomy): domain Bacteria; phylum Gemmatimonadota; class Gemmatimonadetes; order Longimicrobiales; family Gaopeijiaceae; genus PXFI01. Next base: position 4,043 of record PXFI01000159.1, read on the forward strand.
GACCCCCGTCCTGGCGTCCTCGTGCAGCTTCACGAGCCTGCCGTCCAGCAGCCAGGTGCCGCACACGGACCGGATGCGGGCCCGGGTCCCTTTGGGTCGTGCCAC
>PXFI01000079.1 GCA_003564295.1 Gemmatimonadota bacterium
AGGCTGAACGGGCCCTCCCGGGCCCGTTCCCACTTGAGGACCCGGAGAGGGACATGAAGGACGGAATTCACCCGAAATACATGCCGGCGATCCTGACCTGCGCCTGCGGAAACCGCGTCAGCACCATGTCCACGCAGGAGGAGATACACGTGGAGATCTGCGCCGTCTGCCATCCCTTCTATACGGGGAAGCAGAAGCTGGTGGATACGGCGGGGCGGGTGGACCGATACAAGAAGAAGTACGAGAAAGCCGCGAAGTGAGCTCCCGAGGGGGGCGCCGGGGCTCTGTCCCGGCCTGGTGGTTCCCGGCCTTTTCGATCTCCCCGGGGTGACCGCTGTTGAAGGTGGCGCCCTTACCCCATGAAGAACTCCGATCTCGATCCACGATTGCTGCAGCGCTTGGCTGAGGCCGAGGTGCGGTTGCAGCAGGTGGACGAAGAGCTTTCAATGCCCGGGGTTTCGGGAGATCTCGAGCGGCTCCGGGTCCTGGGCCAGGAGCGGGCGGAGCTGGAGCCGGTGGTGCGCACTGCCAGGGAAGTTCGCCGTCTCATGGAGGAGCACGAATCGACTCGTGAGCTGGCAGCCGAGTCGGGCGATCCCGAGATGGAAGCCCTGGCCAGGGAGGAGATGCAGCGTATCGAGGAGCGTTTGAGGTCACTCGCCCGCGCTGCCCGAGAGCTTCTGGTCCCGCCCGATCCCCTGGAGGACCGTCCGGCGGTGGTGGAGATCCGAGCCGGCACCGGAGGAGACGAAGCGGGGCTGTTTGCCGCGGACCTCCTGAGGATGTATCGGCGCCTGGCTGAGCGGAAGGGGTGGAAGGTGGAGCTCATCAGCCTCTCCGAGGGGATTCTGGGGGCGGTGAAGGAGGCCATCTTTGCGGTCCGCGGCCGAGGGGTCTACGGACGTCTCCGTTTCGAGTCGGGGGTTCATCGGGTCCAACGCGTGCCCCAGACGGAAAGCCAAGGGCGGATCCATACCTCTGCCGCCACGGTGGCCGTTCTCCCGGAGGCGGAAGAGGTGGACATTCAAATCGACCCGGCGGATCTGCGCATCGACGTCTTTCGCTCCTCAGGCCCCGGTGGCCAATCGGTGAACACCACCGACTCGGCTGTCCGCATCACCCACGTTCCCACGGGCCTTGTGGTGAGCTGCCAGGACGAGAAGTCCCAGCACAAGAACAAGGCCAAAGCCCTGAAGGTGCTCAGGAGCCGGCTCCTGGACAGGGTGATCGCCGAGGCGGAGGCGGAGCGGGCCAGGGAGCGTCGCATTCAGGTGGGCACCGGCGACCGCTCAGCCAAGATTCGCACCTACAACTACCCGCAGAATCGGGTCACCGATCATCGCATCGGTCTTACGCTCTACCGTCTGGAGGAAGCCCTGGACGGGGACCTGGACGAGCTGATCTCTGCCCTCCGACTCGCCCAGGAGGAGGAACAGATGGAAGCGACCGGCACGTGACCCGCCACGTCCCGGGCGGGAAGGATTCCAACCTGCCGCGGCCCGGGGAGCCCTGGACCCCCATCGCTCTCACCCGCTGGTCCGGGGAGTACCTTCAAGGCAAGGGCATTGAGACGGGAAGACTGGATGCCGAGCTTCTCCTTGCCCACGTCCTGGGAGTACGCCGGCTGGACATCTACCTCCAGCACGACCGACCCCTGGCACCAGGGGAGCTGGAGGCGTTCAAGGTTCTCCTGAGGAGGCGCGCGAAGCGGGAGCCTCTTCAGTATGTTCTCGGAAGGACGGCCTTCAGGGAGGTGGAGCTGCGGAGCGATTCCCGGGCACTGGTCCCCAGGCCCGAGACCGAGGTGCTGGTGGGTGAGGTTCTTTCCTGGGCTCGGGGTCTGGAGGGCCCGGAATGGTGTCGGCGGGAGGAAGATCTGGTTGGGGGGGGCGGTCCAGGAGCTCTCAGGGCTCTGGACGTGGGAACCGGCAGCGGCGCGGTTGCCCTGTCCCTGTTGGCGGAGGGCCCGTTCACCAGGGTGGTGGCCACGGACCCGTCTCCTGCTGCCCTGGATCTGGCCCGTGAGAATGCCCTTGCCCTGAATCTGCTGGACCGCCTGGATCTCAGGGAAGGACACCTCTTGGAGCCTCTCCGGGAGAACGAGAGCTTCCACGTCATTGTGTCTAATCCTCCCTATGTACCCGAAGGCGAACATCCCTTTCTCCAGGCGGAAGTGGGGGGGTTTGAGCCGGCCCAGGCTCTCTTTGCGGGACCCGAGGGTCTTGACGTGCTTCTCCCTCTGGTTAAGGATGCTCCCGCCTTCATGGAAGAGGGCAGTCTCCTGGCTCTGGAAGTGGGTGCCGGGCAAGCACGAAAAGTCGCTGAGGCCATGGAGCAGGCCGGGGTCTTTCGACCGATTCGCATCCGTCCCGACCTTGCCGGACGAGATCGGGTGGTGTTGGGGGTGGCCTCCAGGTAGGATTTGGCGGATCTTGGAGGGGTTTTTCCAGAAAGGAAGATGATGCAAGAGATCATGCAGATGGCGGAGCGGTTGGGGCAGGCCCTGGCCCGCACCGACGAGTATCAGGCACTGAGACGGGCAATCGGCGATTCCGGGGGCGACAGGGAACTGGCGGAACTGCAGAACCAGATCCGGGATCTGGAGAGCCAGCTCCAGTCACGGCTGCAGGCTGGGGAGGAGCCCACCGAAGAGCAGGCCCAGGAGTACGAAGCCTGTTTCTCCCGCCTTCAGGCGAATTCGTCCTACCAGCGTCTGGTGGCGTCTCAGGCCAACTTCGACAAGATCGTGAACAAGGTGAACGAAACGATCCACCTTGGGATCCAGAAGGGGGCCGAGAGCCGGATCATCCTCCAATGACGAGCCCCCACCCTTCGCCAGTGAAGGAGCTTCACTCTTCCCGAAGGACGGGGCCGTGTGGTTCGTCAACTGCGCCGCCGTGTGGTGCGCCCGTGAGGGAGACGCATCATGAGTGAGAAGGGTCTGAAGGCCCTCAGGCTCCCGGTCTACCGGTTGCTGGATCCAGCGGTCCAGTGGCTGGTGCGACACCGGGTTCACCCAAATGTCATCTCTTCTTTCGGCTTCGGGGTGACCCTGGTGGCTGGTCTTCTCTATCACCAGGATCGCGTACGCCTGGCTGGAATCTTCGTGCTCCTGGGTGGCATTCTGGACATCTTCGACGGTAGGGTAGCCCGGGAGAGCGGACTGGCATCGAAGTTCGGCTCCTTCTACGATTCCACCCTCGATCGGATCAGCGAGATCGTGGTTTTCCTGGGTATCGCTTCCCTGTACAATACGATCCGTCCAGGCGCCGCGGACGTCACCATGGTCTACGTCGTCTTCCTGGCCATGGGCGGCTCTCTCATGGTGAGCTACACCCGGGCACGGGCCGAGGGGCTGGGCCTGGACTGCAACGTAGGATTCATGCAGCGGGCGGAGCGGGTGGTTCTCCTGGGTCTCGGATCCCTGGTCTTTGGATTGGCCTGGAACGGGCTGGTCCTCAGCATCATCATCGTCATTGTCGCCGTTGCCACCAATCTCACGGCCGTCCAGCGCATCATCTGGGTCTACAAGCACGCTACCGGAGTTCCTCTGGATGACGGCCCGTCAGGGCGTTCGCCCTCTTCGGAAGGGAAGGGAGGGTCTGTTGATGGACAGGAATGAGATCCAGGAAGCCAAGGGCCGCCTCGGTGTCCTGCTGCCGGGGCTGGGCGCCGTAGCCACCACGTTTATCGCCGGCGTGGAATCCGTCCGGCGGAGCCTGGGGAAGCCCTTCGGAAGCCTCACCCAGATGAACACCATTCGTCTCGGGAAGCGGACGGAGGGGCGCACGCCCCTCGTCAAGGATTTCGTTCCCCTGGCGGGGCTGGAGCAGCTGGTCTTTGGTGGATGGGACCCCATTCCCGACGATGCCTACGATAGCGCGGTGAAGTCGGGGGTCCTGGAAAGAGTCCACCTGGATCCGATTGCCGGCTTCCTGCGGGGGGTCAAGCCCATGCCGGCGGTCTTCGACAAGGCCTACGTGAAGAAGCTGGACGGGCCCAACAAGAAGAGCATGCCCAACAAGCGGGATCTGGCCGAGGCTCTCAGGGAAGATATCCGGGCGTTCAAGGCCAGGAACGGATGCGAGCGGATGGTCATGGTGTGGTGCGGGTCCACGGAGATCTTCCTCCGGGCCGGGC
>PXFI01000084.1 GCA_003564295.1 Gemmatimonadota bacterium
CCAAACACCCTGCTGGGACAGCTCGAGCAGTTGGTCAGGGGTGGGGATGAGCCTCGGAGCCGTGAAGCACGCCCCGGGCCATCCGGTTCGCGAAGTAGTAGATCCTCTTCTGACTCTTGAAGATTTCCACCTCCAGGGTGTAGACTTCCAGGCGCCGGGGCTCGTCCGCCACCAACCGGCGGGCTACATGCAGCGCCGCCGAGTCGGCCAGAGAGTTGACGTACTCTTTCATGGCCACCACGGCCTTCGCCGCCTCCACGTTACGCTGGCTCACCGCTTGTAGGGCCAGATCCAGTGCCCTCGTTACGGTCCTGTGAAAGTCCTCCAGCATCTCCCGGGTGGCATCGCTCACCCGGATCCCTTCCTCCTGACGCCGCAGGCCCAAAGACACCAGATTCGTTTCGATGACGTCCCCGATGCCCTCCAGGTCGTTGGCAGCCTCCATGAGGCTCACCAACCTCCACGCGTCCTCCTCCCCCAGGGCTCCCTGGCTCAGGTGCCCCAAGTAGTTGATGATCTGGCCGTGGAGAAGATCCACCGTCTCGTCCCTGGCCCTGATGTCCAGGAGATCCTCCCGATCTCCTGTGAATACCGCCGGGAGGATACGGGTGACCATGGCCCGGACCCGCTCCCCCATGTTGAGGATCTCCAGTCGCGCCCGGTCCACGGCCAGGGAGGGCGTCTGCAGGAATTCCTTGTCCAGGTATCTGGCCCTTCCCTCATGCTCCTGGGAGGGCGGCAGGTCGGGAACGAGGAGCTTGGCCCCCTTCGCCAGAACCCCCACGAAGGGAAGGAAGAGAAGGGTGTTTACCACGTTGAAGACGGAATGGGCGTTGGCGATCTGCCTGGGCGTTTCGGCGGCCATCTTCTCCAGGCCCTCCAGCCCGGCCGCCTGGGGACTGATCCAGATCACCAGATCTGCCAGTTGCCCGAGGAACTTCAGCCAGATGAGGACCCCCAGGGTGTTGAACAGGATGTGGACCACAGCGGCCCGCACCGCCTCCCTGGGTTTGCCGAAAGCCGCCACCAGGGCGGTGAAGCAGGTGCCGATGTTCGCACCGAGGACCAGGGCGATCCCCGCAGGAAGGGTCAGGAGCCCCTGGGCCGAGAGGACGATGACCACGCCCGTGGTGGCGGCGGAGGCCTGGGTCAGGACCGTAAAGAGGGCTCCGGCCAGAATCCCCAGGGCCGGGGACTCCATGCGGCCCATGGCCTCGATGAATACGGGATAGCTACGGAGGGGCGTCAGGGCGTCCCCCATGATCCCCATCCCGAAGAACACCAAACCCACGCCCAACACCGCCAGCCCCTTCTTCTGGGTCTTCTCTCTCCGGCCCGCGAAATAGACGGCGAACCCGCCGGCCAACAGAAGGGGAGAGTAACGGTAGATGTTGAAGGCGATGATCTGGGTGGTGATGGTGGTCCCGATGTTGGCACCCATGATGACCCCAACCGACTGAGCCATGGTCATGAGATTGGCCGTAACGAATCCCACCACCAACACCGTGGTGACGGTTGAGGAGTTGACAATTGCGGTCACCAGGGCGCCGGTGAGGACGGCCGTGAACCGGTTGGTGGTAAGCCGGGAGAGGATGTCCTTCAACCGGCCACCGGCCACGGCCTTCAGCCCATCCGACAGGAGTTGGAGACCGTAAAGGAAGAGGGCGAGACCTCCAAGGAGGCCAAGAAGGAGGGGAAAGAGTTGAAGTTCGTGGCCAGCGACCACAGGCATCCCCCGTTAGGCGTCCCCAAGTCCCTTCATGGATACCGAAACGTCGAACCTTTCGGTGGCACACCGCCGCGCACCAGGGTAAACTACTTTTTCCAGAGGGTTACCGCACGGGTATCCTCTTCCAGGTCGCTGTTTCCGAGGGCCTCCCGGATGGGGGGGGCGAAGGGCGCCGCGTGTCACTGTTCGTCCTGGAGCCGGAGATGTCCGCTCACCAGGTCCTCATGGACCTTGGGGAGTCCTTTCCCCTGGTCCCCCAGGGCGAAGGCCGGGAACGCTTCACCTACCTGGACACCTTCGACTGGCGCCTCTGGGCTGCGGGACTGACCCTGGCCAGCGCCCCCCGCGGACGGGGTGTTCGGCTTCTTCTCCTGGCCGACGACCGACGGAGCTGGGAAGCCTGGGAACCCCACCCCCCCGAGTTCTCACGGGATCTGCCCCCCGGGTCCTTTCGAGACATCCTGGAAGAAGCCTCCGGCATCCGGCGCCTCCTGCCCAGGGCCCACGTCCGCTGGCACGAAGAACGGTTCGCGCTTCGGGACGAAAGCCAGAAGACGGTAGCACGGGTCCGGATCCGGAAGGGCAACGCCTCCCTTCCGGACAGCCCGGAGACGGCCCCCCTCCGGGCCCAGCTCCATCTGGACCCTCTTGAAGGGTACGAGGAAGAGTTCGGGAGAGCCGTGTCTCTGTTGCAGGAGGCCTCCTCACTCGAGCCCTGGAAACGGGGAGAGCTCACCGCGATCCTGGCCCCCTTGGGACGGGCTCCCGGTGACTACTCATCCACCTTTGGTCTCGATCTGCATCCGGAGATGCCCTCCGGCGAGGCTCTCAAGGCCGTGCACCGCCACCTCCTGGACATCCTGCTGGCGAATCAGGACGGCGTCATCCAGGATCTGGACCCCGAGTTCCTTCACGATTTCCGGGTAGCCGTTCGAAGAACCCGCTCGGCCCTGACTCAGGTGCCGCACGTGTTCCCCCAATCGGTCCTACTCCGCTTCAGCCAGGGATTCCGGTGGCTTGGTGAGAGGACGGGCCCCACCCGGGACCTGGATGTGTATCTCCTCAGGATTCCCGCCTATCGAGAAGCCCTCCCTGAGGGGCTCGGTGACCAGCTCGAGCCACTGGTCCGGTTCCTGAGCAGGAAGAAACGCCTCGAGCACAGACGAATGGTCCGCTCCCTGGGCACCAAGCGCTACGCCCGGCTCATGGACGACTGGCGAGCCTTTCTTCAATCTCCCCTGGAGACGGGCCCCGACCTCCCCAACGCCGCCCGTCCCATCCGACTCGTGGCGTCGGAGCGCATCTGGAAGGCCTACAAGAAGGTCCTGAAGCGGGGCAGGAAGACCAATCGCAAGACCTCTCCCGAGACCCTGCACCGGCTTCGGATCGACTGCAAGAAGCTCCGGTACCTCATGACCTTCTTCGAGAGTCTGTTCCCGAAAGAGACCTTGAGGCCCCTTATCAAGGACCTGAAGAACCTCCAGGACAACCTGGGTGACTTCAACGACCTCTACCTGCAGCGGGCCTCCCTCCTGGGGTTCGCCGGAGAGATGATGGCTTCAGGCGTTGCTCCCCCCGCCACCCTCATGGCCATGGGACAGCTCATGATGCAACTCGAAGCCCGTCAATCCGTGGAAGGCGAGGCGTTTCGAACCCGGTTCCGCAAGTTCGTCCGGCCCAAGAAACAGGTGCGCTTTCGGAGCCTGTTCAAGTCAGAATCGGGCCCGGAGTGACCCGGACCAGGCTACCTCTCCGGGCCGCCCTCCATCTCCATCTCGGGCACTCCCTCCCGGTCCCACTCACGCCACCAACCGCCAGAACTGGGCCACGAAGAAGATGACCACGAACCCCAGGACCAGCGGCAGCAGGGCCGACACGGCGGTCCACCTCCAACTCCCTGTCTCCCTGTAGATGGTGTAGAGGGTCGTAGAGCACGGGTTGTGGAGGAGGCTGAAGAGCATGAGGTTGAGCCCTGTCAGAGTGGTCCACCCCGCAGCCCTGAGCAGCTCCCCGGAGGCCCCGGCGGACTCCAGTTCGAACATGACCCCCGCCCCTTCCCCGACCCCCGTAATGCCCCCCACCATCACTGTGAGCATCAGGATTGTTGGAATCACGATCTCGTTTGCGGGAATGGCCACCACGTAGGCCAGGAGGATCACTCCGTTCAACCCCACCAAGAGGCCGAAGGGGTCCAATCCCCCTACCATTTGCTCCGCCACGCTGCCCCCTCCCACTTGCAGGTTGGCCAGGAGCCAGATCAGGGCCCCCGCAGGAACCGCGAACACCACCGCTCTCCCCAGGATGATGAGGGTCCGGTCGATGAGGGAGGTGTAGAGGGTCTGGAGGACCCGGGGTGGACGGTAGGGAGGCAGCTCCAGGCTGAAGGTCGTGGCCTCTCCTCTCAGCAGGGTCCTGGAGAGGAACCAGGAGGTGAGGAACATGAAGAGGATCCCCAGGAGGGCGACTCCCACCACCGCCGCTGCCGAGAGGACCCCTGCCCAGGCCGCCGGGACCAGAGCCCCGAGGAAGATGGAGGCTATGAGGATCTGGGTGGGCCACCGGCCGTTGCACAGGGAGAAGTTGTTGGTGATGACGGCGATGAGCCGCTCCCTGGGGCTGTCGATGACCCGGGTGGCCACCACGCCGGCGGCGTTGCACCCGAACCCCATGCACATGGTGAGGGCCTGCTTTCCGTGGGCCCCGGCCTTCCGGAAGAGGGAATCCAGGTTGAAGGCCACCCTGGGGAGGTAGCCGAAATCCTCCAGGAGGGTGAAGAGGGGGAAGAAGATGGCCATGGGAGGGAGCATGACGCTCACCACCCATGCTGTGGCCAGGTACACTCCGTCGAAGAGGAACCCGCTGAGCCACCACGGGAATAGGAGCCTCTCCCCCAGGGTTCGGAGGAAGGGGTGGGCCGTATCCACCAGAATGTTCGCAAGGAACACCGACGGATAGTTGGAGCCCTGGATGGTGATCCAGAACACCACCGCAAGGACCAGGAACATGATGGGGAAGCCGAAGGCACGGCTCGTGAGAATCCGGTCCAGCTTCTGGTCGAAGTGGAAGCGGGCCCTGGCCAGCCCACCGGGCAGGGCGGCCTCGGCGATCTCGTGGGCGGTCGCGTAGATACTCTCCGAGAGCCGATCATGGAACTCCGGGCCCAAGGTCCACCGCAGGGAGGCCGCCAGTTGGAGGATCCCTTCAGCGCTACCGGGCATGGGGCCCGCAGCCGAGACTCCCCCTACCTCCCCCCGGCGGACGGCCTTCTCCACGCTCTCGTCGACGTTCAGCAGACGTAGCGCCACCCAGCGGGCGTTGGGGATCCCGGGAAAGGCGTCTTCCACCGCCGGGACCAGTTTGGCCAGGGCTTCCTCCAGATCCCCGGGCAATCGTTGGAGCCGGTGGGGGTTCGTCGCCACCTGCCCTTCCGCCACACCCCGGATGGCCTCCAGGAGTTCCTGGATTCCCTCCTTTACCCGGGCCACCGTTGGCACCACAGGCACCCCCAGGCGCTTCGCCAGGGCCTTCTCGTCCACCAGGATGCCGTGGCGCCGGGCCTCGTCCGTGAGGTTCAGGCAGACCACCACCCTGTCCGTGATCTCCAGGATCTGGAGTACCAGGTTCAGGTTCCGCTCCAGGCGGGTGGCATCCACCACCACCACCGTCACGTCGGGCCGGCCGAAGAGGATGAAGTCCCGGGCCACCTCCTCGTCGGTGCTGCCGGCCTGGAGGGAGTAGGTCCCTGGAAGGTCCACCACCTTCACCCGCTTCCCCTGGAAGCCGAAGACCCCTTCCGCTCGGGTCACCGTCTTTCCCGGCCAGTTCCCCGTGTGTTGCCGGAGGCCTGTGAGGGCGTTGAAGACGGTGCTCTTGCCGGTGTTGGGGTTCCCGGCCAAGGCCACCAGAATGTCCCAACGGTCCGGAGGCAAGCCCAGGGGGATCAACTCCCGGTCCCGCTGGTCACTCTTTCGGCGAAGGGCGGTGCCGGTAGAGGGCATGGTCAGGCCTCCGGGGTCACCGCCGCGCCGGGATCGCCGCGGACTCCACGCCCATCGTCGGATTCCCTACCGTCGGCGCCCCGCCTGTCGCCGCCTCCCCTGCCGTCGGCGTCTCCCCTGCCGCCGGCCTTAACCCGCCGGTCCACGTGGATCCACCGTGCCTGGTCGCGCCGCAAAGCAATGACGGCGCCCCGGATCCGATAGGCCGTGGGATCCCCGGTCGCGCTGCGCATCTCCGCCTCCACCACCGTCCCCGGCACCAGGCCCAGATCCAGGAGGCGCCGCCGCTGTGCGCCTTGCAAGCCGGGGTGGATCCCCAGGACTCTGGCCGACTCACCCTCAGTGAGATCCGCCAGGGTGTCCCCGTCCATCTTCGCCGGAGAGACCCCCGGAAGCCGCTCCACCGTCACGTTCCGGGCCACCACCGGCTTGAGCGCCACCTCCCGTCCTCCTGTCTCGAACCGCACCTCCCCAGGCGCCGCCTCCAGAGTTCGAACCGTCATGGAGGGTGTGAGGCCCGCAGCGGAGATGGCCTCGTAGACCTCTCGGGGCTCGTCTCCCAGGTGGACAATGGAAGCCACCTCTCCCGGCTCCAGGCTTGTGAGGGGAACACCCGTGAGGTCGGGACGGGCCCCGTCCCGGGCGGGGATGGGGTCCCCGTGTGGATCGTACAGGGGATGACCGAGCTCGCTGGCCAGGGACTCCCGCTCCGCCGGGGTGAGCTTGTGCTCCCGCCGTTCCGCCTCCTGGTGCCAGTCTTCCGGGAGCACCCCTGTCCGATCCGCCAGGTACCGTTCCAGGAGTCGGTGCGTTCGAACGATGTGCAGGGCGTAGGTCCGCCCTTCTTCCGTAAGGACGAAGCCCTCCCCCACGGCCTGGGCCAGCCCCAACTCCTCCAGGCGCCCAACCAGTTGGACGGCTTTTCCCCCCGAGACTCCAACGGACCCGGCCAGAGAGTCGACGGAGCAAGGGCGTCCGGAATACTCACACTTGTACAGGTGCTTCAACGAGTCTTCCATCCGCACCCGCTCCGTGGTCCCCGCCAGGCGCACCAGCCACGCCACCACCCCCCGCTCCGGCCACAGGAGGAAGACGGCCAGGACGGCCAGAAAGGCTAAGACCAGAAGTGCAAAGACCGGATCGGTCATGGATGCAGCATCCCGCGGCGTGGTTTAGGTTTCCCTAAACTTATCCGTCCCAGTGCAGAAACACAAGAGCTGGGAAGGGTGGGGACTCTTTGCGAACCGACAGTTCCGGGGCCGGCCCGGGAAAGGGGTAACGGGCCCGCTCCCCTCCTGTCTTCTCCGGGCAACCGGGGGGACGTCCGGCACCCTGCACCTCAACGGGTTAGATTGCAGGGGCCTGCCGGTTGCCAGGATCCGGGGAGATTGGCGAGAACGAGGGAGAGAACAGATGTCCAGGAAGACCTTGCGGGCGCTTCACCCCTTTCCGGGCACCGTCGTCCTCGCATGCCTCTTTCTCCTTACCGCCTGCGACTCCCGGGAATCCCGGGGTTGCCCCACCTGTGTCGAAGGAGTCGACCCCACCAGGCTCATCGACCCCGCCACCCTGGGAGACGGAAGCGGATACCCAGGCGCCGCCTGGACCGTGGCCCGGGACCCCAGGCGCTTGGGATGGTCCGAGGCGCGCTTGGCCGGCGTCGTGGACTATGCCGCCTCCCTTGGTTCCCACGGGCTCATGGTGGTGGACCGGGGCGTGGTGGTGCTGGAGCACGGTCACACCTCCAGGAACCTCATCGTACAGTCCGTGCGGAAGAGCTTCCTCAGCGCCCTCTTCGGGATCTACCACCACCTGGACCTCATCGACCTCCAGGCCACCATGGAGGATCTGGGCATCGACGACCTCCCCCCTTCCCTGACCCCGGAAGAGAAGCAGGCCACCGTGGAACACCTCCTCATGGCCCGCTCCGGGATCTACCACGAGGCCGCCGCCGAGAGTCCCTCCATGAAGGCCGCCCGACCCCCCCGGGGGAGCCACCCTCCCGGGACCTTCTGGTACTACAACAACTGGGACTTCAACGCCCTGGGCACCATCTTCATCCAGCTCACCGGCAAGGATGTCTTCCAGGCCCTCTACGACGACCTCGCCGTGCCCCTCCAGATGCAGGAGTTCCTCCCGGCCAACGGGTGGTACTTCTACCAGGAGGTGTCGGAGCACCCGGCCTACCACTTCACCATGTCACCCCGGGACATGGCCCGCTTCGGGCTCCTCATGCTCCGGGAGGGGCGCTGGCGGGACAGGCAGATCGTGCCGGAGAGCTGGGTGCGCCGGAGCCTCCAACCCTACTCCGACGCCGGGAGTGGATGGAGCTATGGATACATGTGGTGGGTAGGCAAGACCGACGCCTGGGAAGGGCATCAGGTCTTCGCCGCCCTGGGAGGCACCGGCCAGGCCATCTACGTGGTCCCCGGCATGGAGGTGGTCATCACCCACAAGGTGGAGCACGGTGCCTGGGCCCACGGCTGGACCCAGGTGAACCAGCTGGTGCGGATGATCCTGGCGGCGAAGGTGATGTGAGGGCCGGGCCGTGGTGGGGCCGTGGTGGGGCCGTGGTCAACCGGGTGGGAGAGGGGCTCAGGCCTGATTCCCAGGAGAAGGATGCAGAGGAGCTATGTCTGACCAAGAGACCCTGGTAGCCGTCCTGGCCCACCCCGATGACGAGATGGGGTTCGCCTCGGTCCTGGCCCACTACGCGGAGAAGGGGACCAGGGTCTTCCTGATCTCTCTCACGGCAGGGCAGAAGGGGGTTCGACCCCATAATCAGATCGACGGAACGGAGGAGCTCGTAAGGGTGAGGCGGGAGGAGTTCGAGAACGTTGGCCGGATTCTCGGCGCAGAAGAGGCCAGGGTGCTGGAGTTCGTCGATCAGGAGCTTCTGGGCGCGGCACAGGGCGAGGTCCGCCGACGACTCCAGGAAGTCCTGGAGGAGCTTCGCCCCCGGGCGGTGATCACCTTCGGCCCGGACGGAATCACGGGGCATCCTGACCACAGGGCCGTGAGCTGCTTCGTCACCGAGATTCTCCAGGCCAGAGACGACCGCCATGCACGGCTCTTCTATCACGGCCTCCATCCGAGGGACGCTGCCCGCTTCGCCGAGCGTACGGGCCGGACCCTCCTGGCCGTAGCCGAGCGGTACCTCACCACCCGCATCCGTGTGTCTGAAGAGAACGTGGCAAGGGGACTGCAAGCCCTCAGTGAATACCGGTCCCAGTTCTCTCCCCAGCTCATGGAACAGATCCAGAGTGTATTCCGGGAAACGACTCGGGAGGTCTGGTTCAGGCGAGTGCTCCCTCTACCGGAGTCCGACCAGAGCTTGGAGAACTCACTGTTCGGCTGAGGGGGTCGGCTACCCGGACCCTTATCCGAATACCAGATCCAGGATCATCATCACCAAGAACCCGAACGCTGTGGCTACAGTGGCCAGACCCTTCTTGCCCCTCGCTTGAGACTCGGGGATGAGGTGCTCCACCACCACGTAGATCATGGCGCCGGCGGCGAAGGCCAGGGCGAAAGGAAGAAGCGAGCGTAGCCTGAGGACCGCCATCGCACCCAGGGCAGCGGCCATGGGTTCCACAATTGCCGACAGCTGGCCGTACCAGAAGCATCGCAAAGGCCCCACCCCCGCTTGCCTGAGAGGTAGCGCCACCGCCACTCCCTCCGGGAAGTTCTGAATCCCGAGTCCCAGGGTGAGGGCCACCGCAGCACCGAACAGCGCAGGGTCCGTAGCTCCCGTGGCCGTGGTGGCCGCTCCGAAGAGGATACCGATGGCGAGGCCCTCAGGGATGTTGTGGAGCGTTACGGCCAGGACGAGGAGACTGGTGCGCTCCGACTGTTTCGAGAGTCCTGCCGGCTTTCCCAAAAGACGGGGAATGTGAGGGAGGATCCGGCTGGTGGCCCAAAGGAAGGTGATTCCCAGCGAGAATCCCACCGCAGCCGGTAGCCAGACAGGCATCCCCTGGGCCTCCGTCATCTTGATGGAGGGGAGCAGGAGGGACCAGAAGCTGGCAGCGATCATCACGCCGGCTGCGAAGCCGAGCATGGCATCCAAGAGGGTGCGGGGAAACGAACGCCGCAGCAGCACGCCTGAGGCGGCAAGGGCCGTTACCCCCCAGGTGAAACACCCGGCCAGAGTGGCCTGCCATAATGGGCCCACGTCCCGGAACCATTCCATGACCGATTGCAGCGGCACGAGCCTGCCTTCCTGTTCCGGGATAAGATTCGATTGGCTGCCTACCGCTTCGGCGCGTTGCGGAAGATCGGGCAACTCCTTGGCAAGCCTACTCCCGATTCCGGCGCGGGTTCCGGTGCGAAGGAGCCCTCGGCGTGTCCAGATAGGTGGATCCGGTTTCCCTGGTGACAGTCGCGGATGGGGCCGCCCTGGGGGGAATCCGAGCCAAGCCCCCTCGGCCACCTCGGCGCGGCAGGACGTAACTCAGCCTGGTCGTGAAGGAGACCACCGGCACCTCGGTCCCGTTTGTGGGATCCAGCCACACGTACTGGAGCCATCTCTCTACAGGTCCCGGATTCAGGTACATCCCCGGAGTGACCATCCGGGGCCTGCGGACCCGGAAAAGCGAGTCAACGGCGCCGACGGCTTCAAGCAGGAGAGTGAGTTGCGCGTCTGCGATCCGCAGGTGGTACACCTGGTTCGGAACTCCTTCTCGAGCCGTGCTGCTGGATTCTTCGATCCGGTAGAATGCAACGGGGCCATGGGGTAGATGGCAACATGCTCATTCGGTAAAGCGCAACACCCGCATTCGGTAATCCGCAGCCTGTGCGAGCTCCTCATCCTCGATTTCCAACTCCCGGCGGGCAAGCCAAAGGTCCGACAGGTCCCGCCCTTTCCGACGCCGAGCCAGGGCCCTGAACTTAGTGCCCAGGAGTTCAGGAGGGAGGAAGGTCAGGATATCCGCATGCTCCTTCCAGATTCTAGTTCTTCGATTCCGAAGTGACGTATCAATCATGCGACATCGTCCAGCCCGTACTTCCAGCGGAAGATGACAGGGGCTTCGTTGAGTTCAGCGATATAGGCCAGGAGCCGCTCCTTGAGTTCAGCCTTGGAGTCGACGCGGATCTCCCGGAGAAGGGTGCGCGCGAGCTTGGAGAATAGCACCTCGATCAGGTTGAGCCACGATCCATGCTTGGGGGTGAAGGTAAATTCGAAGCGATTTGGCACGGTGGCCAGGTAGCGTTGGGTCTCCCGGGAGATGTGGGCGGAGTGGTTGTCCAGGATGATGCGGATCTTCCAGTCTTCAGGATAGTGAGCGTCCACGTCCTGGAGCCACGCCACGAACTCCCGGCTCCGATGCCGGTCCTCTACCCGGGGCAGCAACTCGCCCGTGAGGAGATCGATGCCACAGAGGAGGGAAAGCGTGCCGTGACGCTTGTACTCGTGGTCTCGTGCGATCGTCGGGTACTCACCGGGCACCGGCGGCAGGTCGGGAGCCGTGGAACCGATGGCTTGGATTCCTGGCTTCTCGTCGTACGACAGAATCGCCACCAAGGGAGTCTCCTCCCCCGTCTCGTGCGCCGCACGCAGCACCGCCACCTCCCGGTAGACGTGCAGCACCTCGGCCTTCTTTGCCTCGAAGTCCGGATCCCGCCGCTCCAGGTAATAGGTCACCTTGTGGGGGCGAAGCTTGTGCTCAGCGAGGATCTTCGAAACCGTGCCCCTTCCCAGGTTGGCCAGCGAAGGGTGACCGGCCTCTACGGCATGGTGGCGGACGTGCGCCGCCAGGCGAGCCGTCGTCCACAGCTCTTCGGCATACCCCAGCTCTTTGGGCTTCTGGCATGCCAGACCCACCACCCAGAGACGAGCCTCCACCGGAATCTCACGCGGCCGTCCAGACCGGGGGAGGTCATTCAGGGCCACCTCCACTCCGAACTCCAGAGCCCGATCGATGGTGCGCTCCACTTTCGGTCGGTTCGTCCCCAGCGCCCGGGCGATGGCCGAAATCGTCTCCCCGTCGGCATACTTCAGCAGCATCTTCGCCCGTTCCACATGGGCGGCGGGTGCCGTGTACGACACGCTCGACGTGCGCAACCGCTCTCGGATCTTGTCGCTCAGCACCAGCTTGGCTCTCCTGCTCTCGAATGGCATGGCTCTCCTCCTGGTCCTGGAATGGAACGAGGCTCAGGACAAGATACCATGAAGAGCAAAGACTTGCTATGATAATTTGGAATCGAAGAACTAGGAGGTAGGTGGCCAGGTGAAGGGCATCCAGCGTCCCTAGCGCCTTGCCCGGGACCACTTGGGAAGCCGTCTCGCACACCAGGGCCGTAAGCTCCCAGATCTCGCACCGAGCCCAGAGGGCATCCAATTCCCGCTCGGCGTCCGCCAGTTGAACTTCCGATGCCAGCCCGGTGGCTCTCAAACGGATCAACGCCCGGCCAGCTTCCACCAGCGGAAGCCGGGAGGTGATGAGGGTGTCGGCGGCGGCCACGGCCCTCTCCATGGAGGGGGTAGTTCCACCTTCCAGGACTGCCCGCAAGACTGCGGAGGTGTCCAGGTAGAGGGCCGCAGCCACGGGTCAGTCCGAACCCCGGTCCGCCCGTCGTCGGATTGCCGGCCGGAGTGCCTCCAACCTCGAGCTAATCCCGAACCAGCCCCAGGTGCCTCTCCAGGAATTCCGCCTCCCGGCGGTAATAGAACAGCCGGTTGGAGAGCCGGCGCCAGCCATGTCCCTCGTCCGGGAAACGGATGTAAGGCGCTTCCACCCCTTGAGCCCGCAGGGTGCGCACCATGACCTCCGTCTCGTAGATGTCGATGCGAGGGTCCATGACGCCGTGGGAGAAGAGGACCGGCACGGTGATCTCATGGGCCTGGGCGATGGGGGAAATCCTCTCGTAGAAGGCCCGCCATTCCGGTTCGTTGATGTCACCGTACTCGATGATGTCCGACGCCTTCAAGCTCGGCGACGCCACCTCCAAGGCCGTCACCCAGTCCGCCACGCCGTAGAGGGACACGCCGGCGACAAACTCCCCGGGAAAGGCCGCCAGCACAGCGTTGACCGCATACCCGCCATAGGAACCGCCCCGAACGGCGGCACGGCTGGCATCCACCCGTCCGTCCTGACGGAAGAAAGCTAGCATATCCACCAGATCCCGGATGCTGTCCAGGCGACGCTCCCTGTCGTCCAGGGTCACGTACGTGTGCCCGAAGCCGGTGGAACCTCGAACGTTGGGTTGGAACACCGCCACCCCGCGATTCACGAGATACTGGACGCTGCCCGAATACGTGGCCATGGACTGAGCGGTGGGCCCACCATGCACGTCGAAGACCACGGGAGGCGGCCTCTGGCCCTGCCGGGAGGAGGCGGGAGGAAGATACAACAGACCCTGCAGCTCCAGCCCGTCCCGGGCGGGCATGCGCACGCTCTCCGGCCTCACGAGGCGGTCCGGCTCGAGCCCCGCCAGGTTCGATGCCCAGATGGTAGACGAGGAACCCGTGTCCAGGTTCCATACCACCAGGTCCCCGGGGGTCGCCCAGCCATTGATGGTGATGGCCGCCGCGTTGCTGCCCAACGGACAGGACACGGCGTAGACCCCTTCCGGCAGGTCCGGGACGGAAAGGGCCCGCCCCGTCTCCAGGTCACGACCATGGAGGCGGAAGAAACCGTCCTCGTTGGTGGTCCACAGGAGATGGCGGGCACGGGGGCCGCACAGGCGCACGTTCTGGATGTCGAAGTCCCCGCCCTCAATGAGGGTGGTCTCGCCAGCCTCCGGGTGGAACAGGACCAGGGCCGCAAACTCCCGGCCGTCGTTGGACGCATGATAGAACCCCGACGCGTCGGGCAACCAGGCGAAGCCTCCGGCGAAGGTGTTGGCCCGACGCTCGGGCTTGGAGATGATCCGCACCTCGCCCTCTGCCAGGTCAACGAGGAAAAGGTTGTTCGAATCCTCTCCCACCCCCTGACTCATGATCAACCAGCGTCCGTCGGGGGACACGGAGTGAGGGTAGTAGGCGTGGACTCCCTCAAACACCATCCGCTGCTCACCGGTCTCCAGGTTCCGGACATAGATGTCGAAGTCCAGGCCGTTGCGCTCCGTGGAGGCGAACACGATATGGCGATTGTCCGGCAGCACATCGCCGAACACCCGGAAGGCCCCCGGCTTGGCCGGGAGCACCAGCTCCTCCCGCAAGCCGTGTACGCTGATGCGGAAATAAGCCTCTTGCTCGTCCCCATCGTTGTCGGCCCCGTAGATCAGGCTCTGCCCGTCCGGCGCCCACCGCGAGAAGGTTACGCCATTGCCGAAGGTGATCTGGCGCGGTTGGCCGCCCTGGGTCGGCACGAGCCAGAGCTGGGGCTCACCGGTGACGAGCCAGGTCACGGCGGCGTACCGTCCGTCCGGCGAGAGGGATGCGCTCTGGACGCCGTTGGCCAGGAGAAAGCGTGCGATGTCGGCGGGATACTGCCCGGCGAGCCCCACATCGATCCGCTCGGGCTTCGGCTCGATGACCTCCAGATCCGGATCGGGGCCTTCTCCCGGGCCGACCTGGGAAAGGGCAGGGGGAGCCTGGACCAGGGCCAGGGCCAGGGCCAGGGCCAAGAAACGGGTAGGAAAGGACATGGGAAAGACTCTCTCCTTAATGATCAGAGTGATGCTGTCAGTGTTCTCCACTAAAGCGACAAGTAACCGCTGATGGCCCTCCATCAATCCTCCCATACGGCACCGGGTCCGCCCCGGGAGCTTCCTGCGCAGGAGACCGCGGCACGGACCTTCCTGGCCTCCCGGAGGCCATGCCTCACCAGGGTTCTTCCCGCCCGTCGAGCCGCAGGAACTTCCCGGTGTCCGCCAGGCTCACCCGGCCCAGGACCGAGCGCATGGCCGTCACGCTCTCCTCCACCGAGAGGCGGGCGTGGGATCCCCCCATGCGGGTCCGGACCCATCCGGGATGGATGGAGATCACGGTGATCCCCCGGGGGTTCAGGTCCACCGCCAGGGACCGCATCACGGCGTTCAGGGCCGCCTTCCCGGCCCGGTACCCATAGTCCCCTCCCTCTTCGTTCCGGGCCAGGGAGCCCAGGGAGGAGCTGATCATCACCACCAGGGGCTTCTCGCCGCGCTGGAGGTTGGGCAGGAGGGCCTCCGTCACCTTCAGGGCGCCCAAAGCGTTCACCTGAATCGCCTCCATGAAGGACGCGGTATCCACGGAGCCCAGGACGGAAGCTTCCCTTGGCCGGAGCCCGGCGTTGTTCACCAGGAGGTGGAGGGGCCGGTCCCCCAGCCTCCGAGGGAGGGCCTCGATCTCCCCGGGCTCCGTCACGGAAAGAGGGAGTAGCTCGACCCTGTCAGGGTCCTTGGCCGCCAGGTCCTGGAGATCCTGAGCCGAGTCAGGGTGCCGACAGGTGGCCAGGACGCTCCACCCCTCAGCGGCGTATTGTCGAACCAGCTCCAGGCCGATCCCACGATTCGCTCCCGTCACCAGAAGTGCGGGCATCGGGATTATCTCTCCTCGGCGCAGGGGGCAAGGACAAGGGCCGCACAGGCCCTTGGAGGACCTTACGGTACAACCCCGAACCTAGGCGCCGGATCCAAGAGAAGCCCCGGCCTCGGAGCGTAAGCCGACCTGTTCGGCGGCAGGCACGGCTATTCTCCGGCTGGCCTCGTCGATCATGACGGCTATGGCGCCATCGCCGGTCACGTTACAGGCAGTGCCGAAGCTGTCCTGGGCCATGTACAGCGCGATCATCAGCGCCACGGCGGTCTCGCCGAAGCCGAGCATGGAGCCCAACAGTCCGACTGCAGCCATCACCGCGCCACCCGGCACACCCGGCGCGGCGATCATGACCACGCCCAGCATCAGGATGAACGGCAGCATTGTACCCATGGACGGCATAACCAGTGCGTCGTGCAGCACCATCACCGCCACAGCGCAGGAGACGATGGTGATGGTGGAGCCGGCCAGGTGCGTCGTGGCGCAAAGCGGAACGGTGAAGCTCGAGATCTCGTCCTTGACGCGGTTATTGCGCGTCGATTGCAGCGTCACCGGGATGGTGGCCGCGCTGGACATGGTGCCCAGTGCGGTAAAATAGGCCGGCAGCATATTCCGGATGAGGCCGAACGGAGAGCGGCCGGCCATGAACCCGGCGATGAGGAACAGCACGACTATCCATGTCCAGTGGAGCGAGATGGCCATGACCAGCACTGCGCCAAAGGTCCTCAGCGTCTGGAAGACGGTGCCGGCGGCGGCCAGCTCAGCGAACACGCCCGCAATGTAGAATGGCAGCAGGGGTATGATGACGGTGACCAGCAGCCTTTCGATGACGTTACGGCCCTGGTCGAAGACCTGCTTGAGCTGCCCGGCGTTGGTGGCGGCAATGCCCAAGCCGAAGATGAAGGCCATGGCCAACGCGCTCATGATGCTGAGCACGGGCGGGATCTCCATCACGAAATAGGGCTCGAGGTCGACTGCACCGTCGGCGCGTGCCACCGTAGCGGTGGGCGTGAGTCGCGGCACGATCGCCGCCGCAGCCAGGAAGGCCATTGTGCCCGCCACGATGGTGGAGAGATAGGCGGTGCCCAGTGTCCGGCCCAGCAGCCTCCCGGAGTTCCGCGGCAGCCCGGCGATGCCGCTGGTGATGTAGAACAGGATCAGCAGCGGGATGGTGAAGAAGAGCAACTGGCCGAACAGGTTCTTGAAGGTCAGCAAAACCTGCGTCGTCCATGCCGGCGCGAAGAGGCCGAGCAGGATGCCGAAGATGATGCCTGCGATCAATTTGATTATCAGCTTCATGATAATTCGGTTCCTCGAGTCGGAGTCGGGCCCGCGGCCGCACGGCCGGAAGATCGGGCACTCACAAGGCAAACACCGGCGCAAGATATGCCTGACGGTGAGGCGGGGCTACTTCGGCAAGGGCGCTGCCGAGGCCTGGTCCGGCCTCAGGTCCCGAGCCCACCCCTACAGCGCCAGCTCCACCCCCGCCCCCGCCTCCACAGCCTCCCGGTAGATGAGGCGGGCCGTGGCCACGTCTTCAACGGCCAACCCCAGGTTCAGACTCACGGTGCGCTCGTCGTCGGACTCCCTTCCGGGCTTCCTCCCCGTGACGATCTCCCCAAGGTCGCCGTAGGGCTCCGGCGTGTCGCCGAAGTACCCCACCGTCCGGTAGTAGGCCAGCTGCGCCAGGTCGTCGGTGGCCAGCTTGTCCACCTGCCGAAAGGCCTCTCCCGTCCAGTAGGAGTCGAAGTCCAGGGGGCAGGCGAAGCTCCCGGCCTCCAGCCATCCGGCGGGGATGACGGGGCTCGGCTCCTTCAAGATGGGCCCGCTGGTCACCACAAGGTCCATCCCCCGGACCGCCTCCTCCGCCGTGGTCACGGGCCTCACCTCCAGCCCCAGCTTCTCCCCCATCTCCCGGGCGTAGCGCCGGGCCGCGTCCTCCTGGATGTCGTAGGCGTGGACCCGCTCCAGGAGAAAGAG